>JAAYVF010000043.1 GCA_012517325.1 Myxococcales bacterium
CCCCGGCGGCGATGTCTACGTCGTCGGCCCATACAAGGGCGTCATGCATTACGACGGCGAGACGTGGACAAGGATTCCCGGGCCGTGGTTGTGGAAGATTTACGGCTTCGCCGATCAGGGCACCGCGGGCGACATGATCGGCGAGGAATAAGGTTCTGATACTTTCTAGCTCAGTCCACTATAACGACGGCCTGTAAAAAGGTTCTTCGACACTCACCCCGACGGATTCTCATTGCGTCACGCGTCGCTTTTACCTAAATTGTCCCCGATGCGTCATTCAATCGTGCGAATCCTGCTCGTGTTTCTTCTGCCCGCGCTCGTGGCGGCGTGCGCGACGACGCGGCGCGGTGCGCCGTCGCTCGACGAACTGCTCGCCCCGCCCGAAGGGCCGGCCGTCACCCAGTGGACCGGCGATTTCGAATCCCTCCGCGAGCACATCCGCACCCTGGCGCGGCAGGCGGTGGAGCAGAGCAAGCGCGGCAAGAACGACGCGGCGCAGGACAAGATCGACGAGGCGCGCCGGCTGATCCTGACCTTTCAGGGCACCGAGCGGCAGCGCGAACAACTCGCCGAGGAATACGAACTGCTGCTGACGCTGCTGGACGAGCTGATCGAGCCGGAAAAGCGGCCGGCCTCGGAGGCGATTTCGCTCATCCTGACCACGCCAGAGGCCACCGCGCAGGACCTCGCCGACGTCGAGGCCGCCCGCTCGATTCCCAGCATCCAACGCTACGTCTCCCGCCTGAGCCCGGCCGCCCAAAAGCGCATCGCCCGGCAACTGGCCGTCTTCACCCGCACCGACCGCGGCCGCGAATTGTTTCAGCGCTACCTCGACCGTAGCGCCGCCTACCGCGACACCATCAGCCGCCTCCTGGCCGGGCGCAACCTGCCCGCCGAACTGTTCTGCGTCGCACTGATCGAATCGGGCTTCTCCGAAATCGCCGTCAGCCGCACCGGCGCCGCCGGCATGTGGCAGTTCATGCCGGCGACCGGCCGCGCCTACGGGCTGGACCAGGACCGCTGGGTCGATGAGCGCCTCGACTGGATCAAGGCCACCGACGCCGCCGCGCGGTATTTCCGCGATTCGCTGCAGACCTTCGACGGCGACATCGAGCTGGCCGTCGCCTCCTACAACACCGGCCCGGGCAACGTGAAAAAGGCCATCCGCAAGGCCGGCGGAACGAGCGATTTCTGGCGGCTCAAGCTGCATCCCGAAACGATGGACTACGTGCCCAAGTGGATCGCGGCGATGATCATCTACTACAACCCGAAGCACTACGGCTTCACCGTGCCGCCCGACGATCCGCCGCGCTTCGACGACATCACCATCCGCGGCTCGCTGCCGCTGGCGAGCATCGCCGGCGCGATCGGCGAGCATCCGGAGGGGATCAACAACCTCAACCGCGCCCTGATCCGCAAGGCCACCCCGCCCGACCGGCCGTGGAACGTGCACCTGCCCGCCGGCTCGCGCGACAAGCTGGTGGCGAACCTCGACCGCCTGCTGCAAAGCTCGTCGGTCGTCTGGCTGGCCCACCGGATGAAAAAGGGCGAAACCGTCGCCCAGGTCGCCGGCCGCTACGGCGTCGGCGTCGAGCAACTGATGGCCGTCAACGACTCGCTGGCCGATCACCTGCCCGACGAGGGCGAAGTCATCATGGTGCCGGTCGGCGCCGACAACACCAAGGCCCTGGCCGATTTCCAGGAGCGCCAGCGCGAGGAAGAGGTGCTGGCCACGCTGGAACCCGGACCCGGCGCCCCGGCCGCCCCGCCGCCCCCGGCGAGCCGCCGCGCCGCGCCGAAAAAGATCGTCCACACCGTCCGCAGCCGCGACAACCTGTGGTCGATCGCCCAGGACTACGACGTCTCGGTCGACGACCTGAAGCGCTGGAACCAGGGGCAGATCGGCCCCGGCAACCGCATCCGGCCGGGCCAGAAGCTGAACATCAACCTGGGCGAGGCGCCCGACCAGCCCGCCCCGGTCCGCTATACGGTGATGCGCGGCGATACGCTCGGCGAGATCGCCAAGCGCTTCGGCGTCGCCACCGCCGATCTCGCGGCGGCCAACGGCCTGGGAGCCGGCGCGACCATCTACCCGGGCGCCGTGCTGCAGATCCCGGGTAAAGGCCGGCCGCTCGCGCCGGAAGCCAAAACCCACCAGGTGCAGCGCGGCGAGAACATCACCCGCATCGCCGCCGACAACGGCGTCAGCGTCGCCGCCCTGATGGCCGCGAACCAACTCACCGACCCAACCTC
This sequence comes from Myxococcales bacterium, assembly GCA_012517325.1. Classification (NCBI taxonomy): domain Bacteria; kingdom Pseudomonadati; phylum Myxococcota; class Myxococcia; order Myxococcales; species Myxococcales bacterium. Next base: position 2,254 of record JAAYVF010000043.1, read on the forward strand.
TTTGCAAGCCGGGCAAATCCTGACGATTCCCGCGCCTGGCGAAAAAACCGCCGCGCCGCCGTCGGGAAAACCTTACACGGTCAAAACCGGCGACACCCTTGCCAAGCTCGCCAAACGCTTCGGCGTTACCGTCAAGGAACTGGCCGCGGCCAACAAGCTGTCGACCAAAAGCCCGCTGAAAGCAGGGCAAAAGTTGACGATTCCCGCCGGGAAGGGTAAGGATATTTGGATTCAATACAAGGTGCGGCCCGGCGATACCCTGACGAGCATCGCCGACCATTTCAACTGCACCGTCGGCGACCTGGAAAAGTGGAACCGGATTCGCCGCGGCGCGCCGCTCGCCGTCGGGCAGTCGCTCAAGGTGCAGGTGAAGAAGTAGCGGGGCGATGAAAAACCGAATTTATTTTGGCGACAATCTCGCCGTTCTCAAAACGTTGCCCGCCGCCTCGGCGGCGCTGATCTACATCGATCCGCCGTTCAACACCGGCAAGCAGCGCGACCGCGTCGAACTGCTGACCAGCCGGGCGGCGGGCGGCGACCGCACGGGTTTCGGCGGCAAGCGCTACGTGACGCGGCGCCTCGGCACCAAATCCTACAACGACAATTTCGACGACTACCTGTCGTTTCTCACGCCGCGGCTGCGCGAGGCGCACCGCCTGCTGGCACCGCACGGCAGCCTGTATTTTCACATCGATTACCGCGAGGTCCATTACTGCAAGGTGCTGCTCGACGAGATTTTCGGCCGTGCCTGTTTTCTCAACGAAATCATTTGGGCCTACGACTACGGCGCGCGCACGCGCAAGAAATGGCCGCCGAAACACGACAATCTGCTCGTCTACGTCAAGGATCCGCGGCAATACCGGTTCAACTACGACGCGATCGACCGCATCCCCTACATGGCGCCGGGGCTGGTCGGCCCCGAAAAGGCGGCGCGCGGCAAGCTGCCCACCGACGTGTGGTGGCACACGATCGTCGGCACCAACAGCAAGGAAAAAACCGGCTACCCGACGCAGAAGCCGCTGGGCATCCTGCGCCGGATCGTCCTGGCGTCCTCCGATCCCGGCGACTTGGTGATCGACTTCTTCGCCGGCAGCGGCACCACGGGCGAAGCCGCCCTGGAAAAGGGCCGGCGCTTCATCCTGATCGACAACAATCCGACTGCCCTCGAGGTCATGTCCCGGCGTTTCGCCGCCGTCCCGAACCTGGAATGGATCGGCTGGCCGGCCAAAGCCGCCCAGGAAAAAGCGTAAGCCCGCTTCGTTGCTTTTGACTCCAGCGGATTAAAAAAAAATCAGGGCGCGGTCGCCCGCGCCCTGAATCATCAACCAAGCAATCGTCGCTTACTTGCCTTCCTTCTCCAGCACCGGAATCCGCATGCCGTAGAAGCTACGGTAGACGAAGACCAGCGAGCAAAGGAAGAAGATCCCCGCCAGAACGACCTTGGTGCCGGTCGACTCGATGGTGATCGCCAGTTCGAGAGCCAGCAAACCGAACAGGGTCGTGAACTTGATGATCGGGTTCATGGCCACCGACGAGGTGTCTTTGAAGGGATCGCCGACGGTGTCGCCGACGACGGTCGCATCGTGCAGCGGGGTGCCCTTCATGTTCAATTCGGTTTCGACCAGTTTCTTCGCGTTGTCCCAGGCGCCGCCGGCGTTCGCCATGAAGATCGCCTGATACAGACCGAAGACCGCGATCGAAATCAGGTAGCCGATGAAGTAATAGTGGTTCAGGCAGGCGAAGGCCAGCGTGCTGAAAAAGACCGCCAGGAAGATATTGAACATGCCCTTCTGCGCGTACTGCGTGCAGATTTCGACGACCTTCTTGCTGTCGGAGATCGAGGCCTTTTCCGCCGAGCCGTCCAGCTTGATGTTCTTCTTGATGAACTCGACCGCGCGGTAGGCGCCGGTCGACACCGCTTGAATCGAAGCGCCGGCGAACCAGAAGATCACCGCGCCGCCCGTGATCAAGCCCAGCAGGAACAGCGGGTTGAGGATCGACAGGCCTTCCGAGACCTGCATCGCGCCGAACTTGCCGTTGAGCAACTGGATGATCGAGAAGATCAGCGTGGTCGCGCCGACCACCGCGGTGCCGATCAGCACCGGCTTGGCGGTCGCCTTGAAGGTGTTGCCCGCGCCGTCGTTCTCTTCGAGGTACTCCTTGGCTTTCTCGAAGTTCGGAGTGAAGCCGAAGGTCTTTTTAATCTCGTCCTTGACGCCCGGCAGCGTTTCGATGGTCGACAGTTCGAACACCGATTGCGCGTTGTCGGTGACGGGGCCGTACGAGTCGACGGCGATGGTCACCGGGCCCATGCCCAGGAAGCCGAACGCCACCAGACCGAACGCGAAGATCGCCGGCGCGCCCATGATGCTGGAGAGGCCGAGCGTGCTGACCGCCCACGCGGCGCCCATCAGCACGATGATCGCGAAGCCCATCCAGTAGGCGCTGAAGTTGCCGGCCACGAGGCCCGACAGAATGTTCAACGAAGCGCCGCCCTCGCGGGAAGCGGTGACGACTTCTTTCACGTGGCCCGAGTGGGTCGAGGTGAAGATTTTCACGAATTCCGGAATGATCGCGCCGGCCAGGGTGCCGCAGGTGATGATCGAGGCCAGCTTCCACCACAGCGTGCCGTCGCCGAGCGTCGGCACCAGCGCGAAGGAGAGGACGTAGGTCATCGCGATCGAGACGATCGAGGCGATCCACACCAGGCTGGTCAACGGAATTTCGAAGTTGAATTTCGCGGCCGTGCCGAAGCGGGCTTTGGCGATCAGGCCGTTGATGAAGTACGCCAGGGCGCTGGTGATGATCATGCCGATGCGCATCACGAAGATCCACACCAGCAATTGGATCTGGATCGACTGGAAGGCGGCGCCCGCCGTGCCTTCGTTGATCGCCAGCAGGATGAAGGTGATCAAGGCCACGCCGGTGACGCCGTAGGTCTCGAAACCGTCGGCGGTCGGGCCGACCGAGTCGCCCGCGTTGTCGCCGGTGCAGTCGGCGATGACGCCCGGGTTGCGCGCGTCGTCTTCTTTGATTTTGAAGACGATTTTCATCAGGTCGGAGCCGATGTCGGCGATCTTGGTGAAGATACCACCGGCGATACGCAGGGCCGCGGCGCCGAGCGATTCGCCGATCGCGAAGCCGATGAAGCACGGGCCGGCGTAGTCGCCCGGGATCACCAGCAGGATGAAGAGCATGATCACCAGCTCGATGCTGATCAGCAACATGCCGATGCTCATGCCGGATTTCAGGGGGATCGCCATCGTCGGGAAGGGCTTGCCTTCCAGGCCGGCGAACGCGGTGCGGCTGTTGGCGAAGGTGTTGATCCGGATGCCGAACCAGGCCACCGTGTAGCTGCCGAGAATACCGACGATGCTGAAGAAGACGATGATGATCACCTGCAGCAGGTTCATGCTGCGCAGGAAGCCGAAATAGACGATCATGATCGCGGCGATGAACGCCCACAAAATCGCAATGAACTTCCCTTGGGTGATCAGGTAGGTTTTGCAGGTTTCATAAATCAGCTCGGAGATTTCGAGCATGGCTTTGTGCACCGGCAAATTGCGGATTTGCATGAACTGCATCATGCCGAAACCGATGCCGAGGAAGCAGATGATCAGGCCGATCCAAAGCAGCGTGCTGCCAGGAATGCCGCCCATGAACGTTTGACTGCTCAGATCGGGAACGATGAGGTCGGCTTCGCTGGCCAACGCCAGGTTGGCGGCGAGCAGCAGGACGAGCAGAATCGCCGTCGCGGCGAGCCTACGCGCCCAAGGGGAACGGATAAAATTCATGACTCCCTCCTTCACAAGACGTGAATCAATGAAGAAAACACTTCAGATCGGTTTATTAACCGGACAATCTAAAATTTCGGTTCTTCATACCCGAATTTGCCGCAACTGATGCACTTAATTAGGTTGCTTGGTCGCGGCGTATTTAATAGCAGTCAGACCCGGTTGTCAATGGGGAAAATGCCAATGAATGAATGGCCATTCAGTTCCGGAGACGGCGCGCCGGACGCTCCTACGCATCGACGAATAACTTATTCCACCACCGTTGTTCGACAACCTTGCAATCGGCCGCGCCGGAAAGAAAATCAAGCAACATTCGCTTGGCAATCCCGGCGATTGCCTCGCCTTTCGCAGTTTTGTTGATCTTGTCGCGGCGGCGAAAAACGATCGCGTTCCGACCGGTTGTTTCTAGACGAAACGACCGCTGCCGGCGTGGATAAAAGAACGAGAAACGGCTATTTGGGAATGATCGGCGCATCGCCACGAAACGAAATTTTATTTTCGCCCGGTTTCCCGGTCCGCCGGGGCCATGATCGGCGTCAGCGTTATTTTAATTTGTTTTCCGCCGCGCAAAACCGTCAGGACGGCCGGGCGATCGGCGATCAGCAGGCTCACGGTCCGGGCCAGGGCGGCCGCGTCGTGCACCTGGGTCTTGTTGACCGCCAGAATAATATCGTTTTTCGCCAATCCGGCCCGCTCGGCCGGGCCGGCGGCGATCACATCGGTGACGACCCCGCCCCGGGCTTCGCTCAATTCCATTCGCTTGGCCAGGTCGGGCGTAACCTCGCCCACTTCGATCCCGATGTACGAGGCCCGCACCCGGCCATAGCTGAGCAAATGCGGCACGACTTCCTTCGCCAGGTTGCTCGGCACCGCGAAACCGATGCCCTGCCCGCCGGCGATGATCGCCGTGTTCACGCCGACCACCGCGCCGTGCAGATCGAGTAGCGGCCCGCCGCTGTTGCCGGGATTGATCTGGGCGCTGGTTTGCAGAAAGTCCTCATACTGGCCCGCCTTGCCCTCGTGCAGGCGGCGATGCTTGGCGCTGATCAGGCCGTCGGTCAGGCTGTGATTCAGGCCGAACGGGTTGCCGATGGCGACGGCCATTTCGCCGACCTCGACCGAATCGGAATCGGCCAGTTGCAGGAACGGCAGTGGTTTCGAGTGCGAAATCTTCAGCAGCGCCAGGTCGGAAACGCGATCGATCCCGACGACCTGGGCCGTTTTGACCTCGCTCTCGTTCCACAAGTAAACCTTCACCTCGTCCGCCGACGCGACGACGTGGGCGTTGGTCAGCAAAAAGCCGTCGGGGCTGATGAGAAATCCGGTGCCCAGGGCGTTGGCGTTGAAATCCAGGTTCGGCGTCCGGATGGTGAACAGGCCCAGCGGATCGCCGACGCGCGTGCGGATGTTGGTTTCGGTGAAAATGTTGACCACCGCCGGATTCGCGCGTCCGGCCAGTTTGACGAAGGTGTCGCTGGCCAGCGGCATGGCCTGACCGTTGTCGTCCGGCGCGTCGGTCCAGATTTTTTCAGGGTAGCCCGGCAGCCCGCGCGGCTGGCGATCGACGACGGGCGTCGCCCCGTCGTCCACCGGCGCGCGATAGGCAAAAAAGCAACCCGAAAGGCCGAAGCCCAACAAGACAACCAGCAAAATCTGAACCATCCGCTTCATCATTCGCCAACCACCTGTCTGAATTAATGAAAGGCTTCGCCGGTTCGAACCGTGAAGCCAGGCCATCTTAGCATGGAAATCGCGGCGGCCAACCCGGTTTCATTTCTTTCGCGCCGGTTTGACTGGATCGTACTTCCGAATCGTCCGCGGCGCGCCGCATTTCAGGCAGAACGGGCGATGGACGCAAAGCGTTTCGCCGCATGCCGGACAGGCCCAACGGGATTTTTCCGCGGCGACGAATCGCCGGACGCCCTTTTCGGCGATGGCCGTCAGGTTGTCGAGCATGCTTATGCCGTAGCGCGACCGGTAGCGTTTATCCAATTGTTTCAGGCGGGCGCACGGAAAGCCGTCGCAATCGGTGCAGAACCGGCGCCGGCGCCGGTCGCAATTGGCGATCCGGCAGCGGCGACGGAAATCCAGGTCGGTGGAAGCGCAGCCCGGGCAGTGATTTTTTTCACGCAAGTAGCCAAGGCAGGTTGGCGCAGTTCATCCCGCAAGGAGCGATCAATCGAGTCTGCATACCGGTTCCCTCACTGATGATCGCCGGCCGCCGGCGGACAAAAATAAAAACTCGCCGCCGCGGTTTCTAGAAAACTTGGACAAGCTGCGGCGTCAAACGATTTTTTCGCGAGCAACCGGGGGCGGTCTTTCGCCGCAACCATCCAGACGATGGCCCGTTTTTCCTTCGTCAAAGCGGGTTGCCAGGCGAGGCCATTGATCCGGGACCACGCGGCGCGGCATTCGTCCGGCACCACCGCCGTCGACGTTTCACCGCCTTCGCGATAAAGCAGCCGCTCTTCCACCTGTTCCAACGGCACTTGTTGCCGCTTCAACAAGCCGGCGAGGCGCGAATAGTACTCTTCCTGTTCGGCAACGGCTCGGATGGAATGATTCTGCGAGAACGCCTGCAAATTGTAGAAAATCCCGCCGACGCCGACTGCCAGGCTGATCGACACCGTCACCGCCGCCAGGAAGATTTTCGCGGGACGGGAAAAATCGCGGTCGATCCAATCGAAGCCTTGCCCGAGCAGAAGCAAAATGAACGGCAACAGCGGAAAAAAGTAATTCCCGCCGATCCCTTTCTTGGTCGTTCCGGCGATCGCTAAAATCATGAAATAGAATCCGATCACCCACAGAGAGGCTTGAGCCGTTTGATCCGGCCTGCATTCCGTCAATCGCCGGCGAGAAAAACCGACCCAGGCCGAAACGATCACCACCGCCGGCAGAATCACCGCCAGGTTTGCCAGGCAAGACAGCAAATTGAGAAGAATCACCAAGGGATTTACGCGGCCGAATCCCAAAAACCGGCTGGCCTCGAACCCGGAAAAAGCCCCGTTCCCGATCCAGAAAACCGCCGTGGACAGGACGGTTAGCGCCATCGCCGGCAAATGAACCGCGATCGAAAACCGCCGCCCACCGAACCGCCACCAGACCAGCCAGGCGCCGGGTAATAAAAAGAAACTGGTGATATGGAGTTGGCCCATGACCGCGACCAGCAGATAAAAAGCCGCGCGATAACCACGGCGCTTGATCCCCTCCAGGAGGCAGAAAGCGGCCGCCGGACAAAACGGCGTGAGAAAACATTCGTTGAGCTGCGCCGACCACCGCGTCAGAAACGCCGGAGAAATCAGGTAGAGCAGAGTCAGCAGCACAGCCGTGCGCCAGGAGCGATATCGCCGTAGCGTTTGAAAATAGAGGGGCAGCGACAAAACGGCGAAAAGGTTCGCCAAGGCATAAACCGCCGACCAGCGGCGTGTCAGCCCTAACGGCAGAGCCGCCAGGTAGTTGACGAGCGGTCCCAGGCGAAAGGTCTCGAAGAAAAACAGCCCGCGCCACGACGGCTGCCGTTCGCCCGCGATCCGGCCGGCCTCGTCCAGGATCTGGCAGGCGTCGAAACTCAGGCTCCAACCGCCCAGGACGGCGTGCAACGAACCGATCAGGATGCCCAGTCCGGTCAGCGCCACGGTCCACCAGCCGGCGGCATGGGAAAAAACAACCGCCGCCGGTTCTGAATCGACGTCCGGGCCTTTTGCATGCCGGGGGAAAAAGCGCATCCGACTTCATCCTTTTCGCGATCGGGACAGTATAGCGGCGAAGGGCCGGGCCAACAAGAAATCTTCTTGACGCTCCGTTTCGATTGCCGGATGATGGCGCGAAATCAACCCGGAAGAAATGCCGCGACAGGTGATTGATTACTTGAAAAAGACCTGTTTTCCGCCGATCGACCAGACAACCGGCAAGCCGCGCCCGGCGTTGTTCGCGCGATTTTTCTTACCACTCACCATCAGCTTCAAGGAGCGCTCATGAGCGAAACGGCAGCCAAACAGTCGGCCAAGGAAATGATCCTGGGCTACTTTCGGGATTTCAACGTCCTGAAGGAGACCAAGGCCGAGTACTGGGGCATTCAGGTCATCAACTTTCTGGATTGCACCTTTTACTTCGCCATGCTGACGATCGCCTCGGTCTTTCTCTCCGAGGATTTGGGGCTCAGCGACCAGTCGGCGGGGTACGCGATCACCGTTTTCACCACCACCACGACGATCTGCCTCTTTTTCTCCGGCATGATCACCGACTGGCTGGGCATCAAGCGTTCGATGTATCTGACGCTGTCGTCGCTGCTGGTGCTGCGGCTGGCCATGGTTGTCATCGGACTGATGCCGGCGATTCCGCACCGCGGCATCATCGCCACGGCGTTGTTCTTCCTGATGGCGCCGTTCATGGCCTCCATCCAGACGATCTTTCAGTCGGCCAACAAACGTTTCACCTCCAAGCGCAGCCGGAGCGCCGGTTTCAACCTGTGGTACCTGTTCATGAACATCGGCGCGGCGCTGGGCGGCTTCCTGATCGACCTGGTGCGTAAGATCCTGCACCTGCCCAACACGCATATTTTCACCGCCGGCGTCATCTGCGCCCTCCTGTGCATCGTCGCCAGCCTCTTGCTGGTGCGCAACGAGAAACAGCTCCTCGGACCAAACGAAACCGAAGAAGAAAAAACGACCGAGGTCGAGGTCAAACGCAAGAACCCGATCCAGATCGCCATCGAGGTCGTGCGCGAAAAAGCCTTCTGGCGGCTGCTGGTCCTCATCGCCCTGCTGCTGGGCACCCGGGCCGTCTTCACCTACATCTACCTGTTGATGCCCAAGTACTGGCTGCGGGTCATCGGGCCCGACGCGGCGATCGGCACCCTGAACATGATCAACCCGATCGGCATCGTCATCGGTTTGATTCTGTTCATCCCGCTGACCAACAAGTTCAACATCTTCAGCATGTTGGTTTACGGCTCGATGGTTTCGGCCATCTCGCTGTTCCCGATGGCGCTGCCCTGGCAATACCTCGGCAGCGACATCGCCAACGCGCATTACCTCATGGCCATTCTCTGCATGATCTTCCTGACCATCGGCGAGGTGATCTGGTCGCCCAAGCTGAGCGAATACACCGCCGCGATCGCGCCACCGGGACAGGAAGGCACCTACCTCGGCCTGACGATGGTTCCCTGGTTCCTCGCCAAGACGGTGGTCAGCGTCCTGTCCGGCCACATGCTGGTTCGCTGGTCGCCGGAAAAGGTGGACATCCAGGGCACGCTGATGCCCTTGCAGGACGCGATGAAGCAGAACCTGCTCGACTACTGGCACACCCCGGCCGCGATGTGGTTGATTCTCGGCCTGTTCGCCATCGGCGGTTCGATCCTCGCCGCCCTGCTGCGCGGCTGGCTGACCCAGGGCGCGCGCTGGAACATCCAGGACGGCGACGCCAAGTTGCACTGATCGCGCGCGTGAAAAAGGAAAAGGGCGTCGGCCGCGACGCCCTTTTTATTGTCCCGATCGGCGATCGCTTTGTTTGGTTATGGCGAAAACCTTATCCCGACACTGCTGGATGTTACCAGCGGCGGGAAAGCGGATTAAAAATTCCCGCCGATGTTCAAGCCGAAAAAGAGATGATGGAAATTCATTTCATCGTAGTCGCTTTTTTGCCAGATTCCCGAATGCGAATAATCGGAAATGCCCAAGGTATAATCGTAACCGCCGATTGCATTGAGGAAAAAATAAGGGGTCAGGTTGGCGCGCAATTCGATTCCCGGCGTCAGCGCCAGATAGCTGCGTTCCACCCGCCGATTATCGGCCGGCTCGATCAGCACATAATCCCAACTACCGCCGCCCAAACCGAGATGAACGCGCGGCGAAAACCAGCCGAATCGATACCCGTAGCCGCCCAGCAAACACATTTGAATATTGTTCAGCCCCGCAAAGGAATCATCGTGGGCTATTTCCGCGACCGACCAGGTTAAACGATCCTCGAGAATGAACAGATGATTGCCCATTCGCCAATCGAAACCCAACGCCAGGTTGAAACCGAACGGGTCGGCCAGATCGGCGAGCTTGTCGTCGATCGGCTAGTCATTGAATTGGCTCATGTCCGTCAGCCCGAGGGCCGGACCGCCGTAAAAATAAGGCGAGAAAACAAACTTTTCCTCGCCTCGGGAAAATCCCGCGAAACAGGTCAGCGCGAAAATACAGGCAAACAATACTTTTACTTTCCGGTTCATTTGGTGCCTCCCCTGTTTCTGTTAGGTGTTATCCGCAAATTGTATTATGCCCGAATATTGCTCAAAACAGTTTGCAGGACGTTATTAATTGCCATTGAAGAATTATCATTCAAATCCTGTCTTGTCATGACAATAATAATTATTATTATAATTGCTCCAACAGCTATCGCCGCACCCGCAATTTCCCCCGGAATTCGTGTGCCGCCAATTTGTGTCGGCAAGTTGTCAAGAATGCCTTGTCTTGGATCTTTATTGAAAAAACGACCGACAGCATCAATTAGCTCATTCGTATCGATATCACTAAATCCAGCATTTGATTCAATTTCACACTTAAAAGATCGGTTATTGAACTTCCATCACACATCGAATTGTGACCAGATCGTCGCAAATAAAATCCCTTCCTGAAACGCGGTCTCGACGAGAAACACGCAAACCATTTTCGGAACTTCCATAATAACCGCCGCGGATAACTACATTACTTCCATTTTCCGGGCCGCTTGGATTAGTAACTGGACTTTCTTGATAATAATCATCATAGTAATAATCTGCTACAAATTCTTCCATATTGCCAAGCATGTCATATAGCCCATATTGATTCGGGTCTTTTTCTTTTACCGGATGTTGCTCTCGTCCATTCCAATCAAACCAAGCAATATCTCCCAAACAGAACGGATCATCGCCACAATAGTATCGAGTTGTCGTCCCCCCTCTAGCCGCATATTCCCATTCAGCCTCAGTAGGCAAACGACCGCCAACTTGCTCGCAAAATTCATTTGCGTCATACCATGTAAGCGACCTAACGCCACAATTCATGCAGGGATCCCATATTCCCAGATCGCCTGTACCAAGACGATATTGTTCATAGGTTATTTCCGTTTCCGACATACGAAATGAAGATAGGATTATCTTATGCGCCGGCTTTTCATCGGAAGAGCACATTTCGTCGTTCGGGGAGCAGCCCATCATGAATTCACCACCCGGAATAAACTTCCAGGTTATTCCATTTGCATCAACAATGTCGGTGCTGTCGTCATCGTTGTTATCATTGTCATCGTTGTCGTTATCATCATTGTCATTGTCATTGTCATTATCGTCATTGTCATCATCGTCGCTTAGCTCATTACAAGCAATGATTGTCATGATGAATAAGAGTAGCAACAATATGGAATATTTATTCTTTTTCATGACAGACTCCAACTCGTTCGATCTACCGAAATACCCAATTATCCGTGTCTAGATACGCGATTTGGCTAGGGTAAAGATACCAACACGTGTTGAGCCAATCCTTCATCGTTGTCCACGCTAAAGCGTGATCTCCAGGGCAAGGCACCAAGGTTAACGTAAATTCTTTATACCGATCTCGGAGCCGATAGAGTTTCAAACGATAATCAACACGAGTCATTTCAAAATAGAAGTTCTGCGCCCGCTCCCAATGATTTGCACCCTGCCACTCTGCTTCTGTTAATGACTGGTTGTCTTTTCCGGGCGGGCTCCCAACATCGCCAACACCAGCAAAAAGAAAGATTTGGCGATCCAGTAAATTGTTCAAGTTCGAAGTCCAATCAATTCTTTTCAAATCATCAGCAACTGTTGTGCAATCCAAACCGTAAGGGAAAGGCTCCTGGGACAATGGAAACATATAACTACGAGGGGCGCCCAAGGCGATTTTATTCAACAATTGAGGGTAAACCATCATAAACCGACTAATGAATTGGCCTCCTGCGGAATAACCAAGAATATTGAATCTATCTTGCACAACATTCGATATGGCCTTTTTAAACTCATCAAGAATTTCAAGCAACCGCAGATCTGACCTGTAATTGTTTTCGTCATTCAGTAGGTGATGAAAAAAATATAAAAACTGATTCGGCTCTCGATAATTCGCCGGTTTCTCCTCCGGATTTTCCTCATAATGATGATGCAATTGATTGAATTCAGCCATTGTCAATGGAGGAGTCAAATGCAAATTGGGCGGATAATGAAAATTGCTATCTTGGGGGAAATAAAAACGGTCGAAAGCAGGGGCCAGAATAATAAGTTGATGCAAATCGGCCATTTGCTTGAAACTACCAATTTTCCCCTTGGCACTCTCTTGGCGATCCCACTCATTACCGTGCAAACAGACAAGAAATTGTCTTTTTCTTAGTGAGTATATTTCTCTTACCGATTGATCAATTGCTATTGGCTGGTTTGCAGCACTCGATGATTTGGATTCGGATTTGTTTTTTGATTTGTTTTGTGGGCTCTGCCGATTGAAAATCAAAATATCGCGCAAATTCTCAGTTGGTTTTGGTTTTCTGTATTGGACCCAACCATCGAACGGTTCCAAACCATAATATGGTGGCGGGTCTAATGGGATTGTAGATAAGGTGATGGATATCGGCACATAATAATACACTACAGTTCCATTGATTACGGTCCAATCTTCGTAACCGGGAACATCCTTGATCGGCCGACTGCTTTCAAAAGTCGGTACCCCCGGAGCTAAACTCGGAATTTGGTTCTCGCCCACGGGCCCAAGACCTCGTTTCATCCACGGCTGAAATTCCGGCTTCGGCGCCCTGCTTTTTTGCCAGGATAAATATTTTTCATCATCCATGGTTTACCTAACCTTTGATGGTACAATCTTCACCGGCTTTACTGACAATCTGTCGATTTGAAGGAATCGTTTCCTTCCCGTCATTCACGTCGGGATCGCGAAACACGGTGCCATCGGCGCCGATTAAAGTCGCTTTCGACTCCAAGGTAATACCCTTGTACTCCGAAACATCCCGCAAATCTTCCTTGATAATCCGCACCAGCGCCGCGCCCGGGTACAGCAACTCGTCATCGAGGCCGGAGATGACAATCGTCGAGTTCTGCTTGGCCATCATCCCCGCGTACTTGCGCCGCAAGGCCGTCGCCGTCGTCCGGATGTCCAGCCGCGCGAACGAGGCATTGCCCGCGAACGGCGTCACGTAGATCCACGAACCGTAGAACGCTCCGACCCCGAAGCCCACCGCGTTGCGCACGTAGTTGTCGCCGCTCACCCACACCCGCGAACCGTCGAGGCTCAAAATGCCCGTCAACGAATCCATGGCATAACTATTCTCCACCGTCAATTCCGATCCGTAGCGCGCCCCGAACCCGATCAAACCGCTGTTGGCGCGGCAGAACGTCGCCTTGGCCCGGCAATTCTGCGTCGCGTGAAACCCGTTGACGAGCGCCGAGCCGGGCGCCAGTTCCGCCCCGCGCAGCTCGAAGCATCGCGTCTCGCGCAGCAAAATGCCGAACGACAACACACACGGCTTGGCCGCCGTCGGATTCAGCGCCGTCGCGCC
>JAAYVF010000044.1 GCA_012517325.1 Myxococcales bacterium
ACCGCGGTTCAGCCCCCCGTGCGGGGGGAGCACGACGAAATGCGCGTCATTGGGCCGATAGAGAACGGTTCAGCCCCCCGTGCGGGGGGAGCACTCTTCGAAACTAAAGAGTTTTTCGTCGCGCAACCAGTGTAAGTCCTTCGAAGTCGACCAGCGTTCGGCTGGTATCGCCTTCCGCGCGGATCGAGAATCCTTGTTCGTTGGCGGCCGGATAAATCTGAATGCATCCGCCGGTGCGTTTGTGGCGGATCACTTTTTCCCAGAGCCGGTCACGAACCATCGCGCTCATCTTTCCGACGAACACTCCCGCCCGCGGTTCGATCATCCAGCGCGTCAGTTGGCCCCGCAGGTTCGGCGGGGTGTTCTCCAGAATCATCACCACCATAATTCATACCTCCTTCCAGCGTGCCCGCCGACGGATCCCACAAACCGCCCGGTTCGGCGGCGTCGGCGTCAAAATTCTTTTCCGTCGTTTCGTCGAGCGATTCGTCGATGTCGAGCGCGCGGGCGAGGTCGGGAACCACGCGGTCGAGCAGCCGCACTTCGCGAAAAGCGTCACGGCAGAGGCGGCGGACCTCGCGCTCCAATTCGGCGACCCCTTCGCCGGCGACGCGAAAAGCGATCGGCACGCTGACGTCCATTTTGTAAAGGTCGGCGATGTCGTAAACGAACGAAAGTTGTTTGCCGGTGTGGATGAAGCCGATCGCCGGGGAATAGCCGGCCGAGACAATCGCCGCGTGGCACAAACCGTACAGGCAGGAATTGGCCGCCGACAGGGCGCGGTTGACCGGGTCCGCGGCCGTCCAGTCGCCGCGTTGGTAATTGCGGCCGCTCCAGATTACGCCGTAGCGTTGCGCCGCTTCCGCATAAGCCTGCCGGACGCGCACGCCTTCCATTCCCCGCAATTGTTCGATGGTCAAATCCGCCGGCAACGGCTGCACGAAGCGCATCCGGTACATCCGCATCGCCACTTGCAACCGAAGCGTGGGATCGGCGTAAAGCTCGGCCTGTCGCAGCAACTTGTCGGCCTTGCGGGTTTCGCCCATTCCTTGCGCATAGCATCGCACCGCGCCCTCGCCGCACCAAAGAATCGTACAGCCGTTTTCGGCGAGGGTTTTCACGGCCTCGTGCGTGATGGCGGTGCCGGGTCCCAGCAGCAACAAAGCCAGGGCGGCGGCGGGCGCCGGCGTCACGCCGTTTTCGTCGTAAATCGCGACGGCGCCGCCCTCGCGGTCGAGGCGCGCGTGTTCCACGTAAAGAAAGCTCAAACCGTCGCGAACCTTGGGCAACTCATGCAGATCCTTCACGATCATGTGACCCTCCCATTGTTGGAAAATTCGGTCTTCTTCGGTTTTCAAGGAACGTTTCGCCGTTAAAGTCTAACGACACGCCGCCACGCTGAGCAGGCCAAACCCGAATCCCTTGGCGCTGCCGATGCCGGCGACCAGCGCGGCCCGCAATTTTTCGGGGTCGGCAACCTCGATGATTCCCTCGTAAAGCACGGCGCGGAGTTTTTGCCCGCCGGGGCGCTGCTCGTCAGCGGAATTTTCCGGCAGGTGCTTTTCGGTTTTTCTGAAATAGACGAAGCTCGGCTGAATGGCGAGGGCGTTCGAATCGACGTTGAAGCCGGCCGTGGCGGCTTTTCGTATCAGCCACGCCGCCAGTTCGCCCTTGGCCAGGGGAACGCGTCTGCCGCTACGCCGTTTCCCGCCCGGCCCGGTTTTCGTATCGATCTTGCGGGTTGGATTCGCCAACAAGCGAAAGCGCAAACGTTGTCGCGGCCGGAAATCGACGGCGAACGATTTTATTTCCGGCGGCGCGGCCAAAAGAAATCCGGCATTGTGAAAAGCGTAGTCCCAATCCGGTTTCGTCGCCGACTGAACGAGAATCGCCACGCGGCCGCCGGGCAGGGGATCGATGCGAAAGAGGAACCCCTGGTCCGGTTGGCGAGGAACGTGCACCTGGTCGACACCGAAATCCGCCGGTTGAAAGGGTTGAATGAAATCCGGGTCGTCGGCTTTTCGGTTCCGGTTCGGAAACGCCATACAGAGTCGCTGATGAACGTGGTAGCGGTTCCGTATCCACAAGCGCCCCGGGCGCGGCCGGTCGGGGTTATCGCCGGTATCGATCAAAAGGTATGACAAGTACATGTTCATTCCACCTCCTCGGCGGCCAGACGACGGCGGCGGGTTTCCAGCGAACGGAAATTAATAATTTCTTTCCGCTTCCGGATGATTGGTTCGCGCCATTGCGGGTCCTCCGGATTGATGCGATCCAAGCCCATGCCCAATCCGTATTCGATCATGGTCACCGCGTCATGGCAGAGGCGGCAAAGCGAACGCAATTCCTCGATGTTCTCATTGCCGCCGGCGTGGCGGTAGGTGATGTGTTGTACGGTCGTGGCGGGCGATTTGCAGAATACGCAAAGACCCTTGTCGGCATCGAGACGAGCCGCGCGAATGTGGCGATATTCGGAGTTCCGATAGTCCGCGCGCGGGCGCGGCGGAGGCGGAGTCGAAAGCTGCGCGGCTTTTTCCGCGAGGCGAAGGTCGCCGTTTTCGCCAAACCGAAAGTAACGGCGAATGACGAATCGCGGTTCATGGGCCGGGGGGTCGAAGGTCAACGGAACATCATACCAGACCAGCGCGTCAGCGGGCGCGATCGGCTGATCCGGCGTCGGTTCCCAATCGAGCAGGCAATCAATCCTTTCCGGCAGTTGGTCGTTGTTCAGTCTTTTTTGCCAGGGGACGGAACACAGAGCCGTCAGCAAATCGGGGAATGCGCCCGGGAGATCTTCGATGATCGGACGCGACGGCGGGCAAGCTTTTCGGCCGAGGAATAGCGTCCATTTCGGATTCTTCACGGCCGCCGCCAGATCGGCGATGAGTTTCGGTTCACCTTGCAACGCCACGAGAAAGGAAGCATCACACAGATACTCACGTCGGGTGAGCAGAGCACCGGGCTTGGTTTTACCCTCGCTTTCGGCGATCCGCATGTTCATTCCGGCGCCGACGGTGTGGTAATCCCACCAGCGCACGCCCGGAATATCGAGGCGCACGCCCATTCGCAGGGCGCGCAATTTTGGCAACCATTCGCTGGCGGTTTCCGACCGTGAAATGCCCAAGGCCGCACAAAGCAAGCCGATCACGCCGGATTTCGTCGGCGCTTCCGCCGTTCGGCGAACGACGAATTTTGACTCCTGATTTCCCCATGCCTGGAGGGGACCGGCAAGACGAAGCAACAAGGTGTTGGCGTCCATGGTCACACCTGAATCGCGACGACGCTTTGCACCGCCTGCCAATCAAAACCGACGGCTGCGAGCACGGCGGGGATCAGGGCGTCAAGCGATTTGAAGTTGTCGTCGGTGAGCGGATTTTCTTTCTTTTCATGAATGAAGCTCAAGGAATGGCGCAGGTTGGGGGAGAACCAGAAGCGCTGCTGTGGCTTGCCGAATCCTTCATCGAGATCATGCACATATTGACCGAGTTGGGCGATGCTTTGCGCAACAAGGTCACGTTCTCCCTGCATGGCCGGCTTGGCGAAGGCATTGGCGTAACTGATCGGGGAATTTTTAATCTCGACCAATATCCCGTCCGGCGGATTGTGCGCGGCAAAGCTGTTTTGTTTCCCGGTGGGATTGACCATTGCCGCGCCGCGAATAAAGGCGCCGACGGTATGCGCGGCCAATTCCCGATTGCCGTGTAGGTTCCGAACCAACGTTTCCCAATTAATCGAGAAGTACTTATAGAAGCACGCCGAGGCGAACATGGCTTCATCCACGTATCCCGCACCCGTGTCGTCGCCGGGGATGTCGTCGGCGGCGACGTAATAATCGACCTCCGGACGAGCCTCGTGGGTGGAAATGGCATGCGCCACTTGCAGCGCCGCTTCCACCGTTGTGTCCTTGAGGACCCCGGTTTCCAACATGCGACCGCCTAGCGCCATATCCGGTACGGCGACGCATTGGGAAATCAGCATTCCGAATTCATTCGCCAGGGCTTCATCGGATTTTTCTTCTTCATTTTGCAGCAGGGCGGCCATTTCGCGGATGGCTTCGTGAGTCGTATAGACCAACATATCACTGCGGTCCTCGTCCTTTGGGTTGATACCGCATTCCTTGAGAATTTTGGTCGCGCGCTTTTTCACGTCAGCCTTGCCGGTGACCTGTTCGGCAATCAGTTTCGCCAATTGTCTGGTGCGTACTCCGCCGCAAAGAGATTTGAACTCGTCACTCATCCGAATGCTTCGCTTGATGCATTGGCTGGAAATGCGGGAGCGCAGAAAGCCGCCGAAGTAACAGGTTTTGGGCGCGCCTAGATCGTCGCGGTTCAAATTGGCCGGGCTGTGATTTTGAATAGCATGAATTTCGATCAACATGATTATTCCCTTTCCTCTGTTGCGAGAAATTGATTTGCCCACTGCAGTCGAGTGGACTCCTTTTGCCAGAATGAAAGATCGTCGGTCAGCTTGACCCAATCCAGCTTTCCGTCGTTGTCGGCGATTAGATGCAAAGCCCATTGAAGCGCGGGCTCGATTTTTCCCAGCGGTAAAAGCAGCATTCGATCGAACCGCTGAGCGAAGCGAATTTTCCCCGGATCTTTATGTGGCTGGCAGAGGCGTAATTGGCCGGCCAGCGTTTTTCCGGGTGTATTTTCGAGTGGACAAAAGGCGTAGAGCTTGGCGATCAGCCAAGCCACCTCACGTCGCGGTGCCTTTTGATTTTTTTGCCTCAACGGCCACCAGAGGCCCGCGAACAGGTCGAAGCCGTCGACCGTTTCATCGAGCCCTTTTCCCGCCTGAGTCCGCAGCAAACCAAGAGCGCCTGATTGAAGATTAGTGAGGCTTTCAATGTATTGTGCCGTGGCGCTCATTGCTCATCCCCTTTCTTTTTGGCTGGTTTATTTTCGGCAACGGCTTTTTCCCGCATGTCCGGTTTGACGATAGCAATTTGTCGTTGCCTTTGGACGGCCCCGGACGTGAATCCCGGCGCAAGTGATTTGGCGACCGCCCCCATTAGGGGTGAATATTCCTTCGCGGCTTGCTCCCAGGCGTTTTCATCGCCGGTGAGCAATTCGTCGATCTTGGCGGAGACCTGGTTTTCAACGTGGGGCCGGATCGCGGCGATGGTGGCTGGGATTTCGCTATGTTTTCTTTTTTTTGCTGTGTCTTCTTTTTTAGGGTTGCTTTTGTTGATAACTTTTAAATATTCTTTTTGCCATTTTCCGATTTTTTCAAGAATGTCCGAAAAGAGATTCTCGGCGTTTGAAGTGGGGATGAAAAATTCTTTTGCCTCGAGGTACTTATCGTTTTGTACTGTTGAAAAGCCAACAACCCAAACGTTTCTTGCTCGACCAAGAATTTCTCGTTTTTGAATTATTCCCGATAATATTTTTGTCCATTGTCCGGCAGCAGCATCATTAGCTCCAAGAGCATTACTGGCATGTAACGATTCCGAACCGTCACCTTTGTTTGTTTTGACATATAGAACATGCGGATCTGTCCATTTTTTCTCTTGGCTAGTCTCAACGGTTTTCGTACTTCCGATACCGGCAAAAATGCATTGTTTTATTAAATGCTCTTGTCTGCCGCATGAAATACATTTGCTTTCGAAGCCTTCTGGTTGATCTAACCATATTTGGCGTGGTAACCAAGTTAGCCCGACTAGAAATGGCACTTCACCTAAAAATTTGGATACTCCAGTTGGATTTTCCCAAAAGGGAGTTCCCAATTTTGATGTTTCTTGCCAAGAAAAACGAAGGGTTGAGGCTAATGAAAAACCCATTGGGGCAACATATATTGGAGGTTTGGCATTTATCGCTGGTGGTTTGCCCCGACCACCAGATGTGGCGAATAAAGGCAAACGCAATAATCCCATTGCACAACAAGCTGGACATAAGCCATCTATATGATCGGTGGAATGTCTAAAATGCCATTTATTAGATCCGGTTGGGATCTCATGAATGAGGTAGTTAATTGAGAGTTTTTCCAGCCCTTCTTTCCCTGGATTGAGAAATTGATAGAACCTTTTAGTCTCGCCAAAGAGATTGAAACATTCTTTTTCCGCATCCATTTTGGCAAACCAAGATGCAGGAAAAGAGGAGTCAGTAAGATCATGGAGAATTTCTTCTGAAGGATTCCCCTTGCACCAATACAGAGTGGCCAACAGAAAGCGGAAAATCGCGAACCGGTCCATTGGATTGCTTGCCGCGATCTGTCGAATGTTGCCGGCTTGGGTAAGCGCGTCCTTGATGCCGACGCGGCTTACTTTACCATTAGTCCATAGTACCGGGATCCACTTTTCTTCAATCAAGTTATAGTTCATGACCATACTCCCATCCTTGAACCGATAAGTGTTTTTGCTTGTTTTCCGTTGCGGCGCAGGCCACCGCCCGGATTTATTCGACTACGCCAAGTAGTCGAATCCATTTATGGCGGCGAGCCCTGATCGGCATTTTTTTATTGTGGCAATCGTGTGTGTTCATGATGCTTGTCGCGATCATGGGCAGCGCGACTGTTCCATGATGGCATGCTTTCCAATACCCAATGTCGCGTAACCAAGTTGATAGGAAAGTTATGACACCCAATTAACCCCGGCAAAGATAATCCGGGATGAAATGTGTCGTCAACAGGGCTTAAGAGTGAAAAACTTGAAAAGTCGAATGCCGTTTGGCTGAAAAGGTTTTAAAAAAACCGGGCGGCCGGAAGCGGCCGCCCGGGGAGATTAAGGGGTGGCGAATTTATTCCGCGGCGTCGTCGTCGGCCGGGGGCAGCGAAGTGTCGTCGTCGGCGGCATCGTCGTCGGCCGGGCTGGTGTCGTCGTCGGTCGCCGAGTCGTCATCGGAAGGAAGGCCGGGGTCGGGGATATCGAACATGGTCACGGCGTAAAGGTGATCGCCCTGGTCGCCCTCGATGAACCGGGCCAGTTGCCAACCTTCGGTGCTGCGCATCAGGAACAGGGGTTCGTTGAAGTCGGACGTGTAGCCCACGGCCCAGCCGCGATCCTTGTCGACCAGACTGATGTCCTCGAGCACGTACTTGTCGCCCTTGACGCCGGGCAGCGACGCTTCGGCCCACTGGTCGCCGGCGACCTGTTCGTAAATCTGCGAGTAGAGGCAATCGGCGATGGCGAGCCCGGCGCCGTCGGCGGTGAAGTACAAGCGCCGCACGCGGTTGGTTTTGCAGCCGGTGGTCGGCGTCAACAGGAACGACGCCCATTCCGTGGCCTCGGCTCCGCGGTGCCACATGGTGCCGCGCTTTTCGCCCTCGACCATGCTGTAGCCGGCCGCCCAAATGGAGCCGTCGGCGGCTTGGGCCGCGTCGAGGATCTGGGCGGCGGGGACGTACACCGGCGAGGAATCGTCGTCGTCGTCGTCATCGTCGGCCGAGGTGTCGTCGTCGGCGGCGGTATCGTCGTCGTCGTCGGCGCCGACCTCGATGTATTGAACCTGGAAGATCGGGTCGGGGGTCACCGTGGAGCCGTCCCACCGCAAGTGCTGGTACCAGCCGTCCACGACGCCGACCAGGTGGATCGCCTGATCTTCCGGCACGGGGAACAGGGCCACCAGATACATCGGATTGGAGGTGATGGCGCCTTGCACCGGGATGATGTTGGCGCTGCCGTCGAGCAGGAAGCAGACCAGATAGCCGTTATAAAGCGCATCGTTGGCGGCTACCCAGAAGGAGCCGTCGGGCAGGAAAACGCCGTCGACGATGTCGGCGGTCGGCATTCCCGGCGGGGTCAGGTTCTGCCAGGCGCCCGCATTGTAGCGGTAAACGACCCGCTGGCCCCAGACGAAACCGTAGGCGCGGTTGAAAAAGGCGCTGCCGATGATGCGGTTGCTGAAGGGCGTCGCCGCGTCAACGTTCCATTGGCCGGCTTGATAGTGGTAGAGCGAATCCCCAAAGCCCCAACCGTAGATGGTCATGTCGTACAATTGCGGCGGAGTCTTGCCGTCCTTCCCGTCGTCTTTGTCGTCGTCGTCGTCTTTGCCGCAGGTGGAAAAAGCGAACAACACTCCCATCAGCGCCGCGATCAAAGCGGCGACAACAATCACTCGGCGGTTCATCAAACCTCCCTACCTGACTGCCGACCCGTGGGGTACTCTAACTCAAAACATCGGGCGCGCCAATCTCGGCGCAACTTTTTTCCCGCGACGGTTTCTAAGTAGAGGCGACTTTCGCAAAGGGGCGTAGTATATAAATAAATACGCCTGAAATCTTGACTTCTCGGGCTTTGTGAAATACGTTTGTCGCCAATTCGAGAACCGTGGGGCAAACAGGAGAAAATCGATTTTGACTGCTGAAATCCTATCCGTCATCGCCGCGACCAACGCTCAAGGTGCCAACGTCCTGGACCTCGTCAAAGACGCCGGGCCGGTGGTGAAAGTCGTCCTGGGCTTTTTGGTCGTGTTTTCCGTGACCAGTTGGGCCATCATCTTCCTGAAGTGGCTGCTGCTGCGCCGCGCTCACAAAGAGAGCGATATCTTCATGAAGATTTTCTGGGAAACGCGCCAACTCGAGGAAATCTACCGCCACAGCAAGCAGCTCATGTACGCGCCGTTGGCCGAGGTTTTTGCCGCCGGCTACGAGGAATTGAAGCGCTTCCGGGCCGGCGCCGACCAGTTCACCGCCGCCGACGTGCATTCCGATCTCGATCGCGAACGGCTTTCGGCCGCCAAGATGAACGTCAGCCGCGCCTTGCAGCGCTCGATGACCGACCAGATGGCCAAGCTGGAAAAAGCCATCCCGTTCCTGGCCACGGTCGGCAATACCGCGCCGTTCATCGGTTTGTTCGGCACCGTTTGGGGCATCATGGACAGCTTTCACAGCATCGGCGCCATGGGCCAGGCCTCGCTCGCGGTCGTGGCCCCCGGCATTTCCGAAGCCTTGGTGGCCACGGCGGTCGGCTTGTTCGCGGCGATTCCGGCGGTCGTGTTTTACAACCACTTCGCCGCGAAACTGCGGTCGCTGGAAAGCAGCCTGAACAGTTTTTCGAGCGAGTTCATGAACATCCTGGAGCGGTACATTTTGCAGGCCGCTCCGCGGGAGAAATAATCCGTGGCGATGAGTGCGGGAGGCGGCGACCGCCGCCTGATGAGCGATATCAACGTGACGCCCCTCGTCGACGTCATGCTGGTGCTGTTGATCATCTTCATGGTCACGGCGCCGATGTTGCAGGAGGGCATGTCGGTCAACGTGCCCCAGGTTTCGGCGGGGCCGCTCGAACAGCACGAGGAAGAGCCGGTCGTGCTGACCATCGACAAAAGCGGCGGCATGTCGGTGAAAAAATCCCAGGTATCCCTGGACACGCTGGGTGAGCAGCTCAAGCTGATCTTCGAACAGCGGGCCGATAAAACCTTATATTTAAAGGCCGATCAGGACGTATCCTACGGCCAGGTGGTGAAGGCCATGGCGATCGCCAAGCAGGCCGGCGCCGCGAAGCTGTCGATGGTCACCAAGCCGCCGGAAGAGACGAAGTAACCGAGGATGACCGCCGGGACGCGCTATCTGTTTGCGATTAATTTCGAGCGGCTGATCGCCCAGGCGACCGCGGTTTCGCTGTTCGGGCATGCCCTGGCGGTGGCGGCGTTCATTTTTCTGCCGGGAATTTTCGGCAGCGACCGCGTCCTGCCGCAACCGATCGAAGTGGATCTGTCCTACTCGTTGCCGAAGGGGCCCGGCCTGGGGCCGATGGCGCCGGATCGCGACCAGGCCGCCGTGCGCACCGCCGACCCGCGCCGCCTGTCGGATATCATGAAGGAACGCGAGCAAAAACAGAGCGCCGACGCGGTCAAGCTGACCGAGCATCGGCAGGTCGAGACCAATAAACTCGGGTGGAAAGACCGGCAGCGCCTGGAGGCGATCGAGAAGCTGCGCGAAAAACGCGCCCTGATGGACTCGGTGGGCGGCGGCGGGCAGGGCACCTCCAGCACAACGGGCGTGCTGGGCATCTACATCGCCAACGTGCGCAGCCGCATTCTGTCAGTCTGGTCGTTGCCGGGCGGCCTGCCGGCCGATTTGTTGGAAAAAATGGTGTATGTGCGGATTTACGTGGCGGCCAACGGTTCGGTGCTCAAACAGGAAATGGCGAAACCGTCGGGCTTCGAGCCGCTCGACCGGAGTTGTTCCTCCGCGATCGTCAAAGCCAGTCCGTTGCCGCCGCCGCCGTCGCTGTTGGCCGACGAATTGCGAAACAAAGGCATCGTGATTCGTTTTATTCCGCGCGAAAAACAACACTAGCATAAAGCAAGCGAGGGACCGATGAGGCCACGTTGGGCGATTCTTTTGACGTTGATGCTGACCGGCCTCCTGGGCGGCGCCACCTGGCTGGCGGCGGGTCTCACCGAAGACCCGACCCCGCCGAGCGGCGACGGCCTGGTGATCGATATCTACGGCACCACGAGCGGCATGCCGATGGTACGCAAGGATCCGATCGCGGTACCGCTGTTTAAAAATACCGGCGCCGAGGCCGACAACCTGGGCTTGTCGCTCAAATTGTCGGACCTGATCGCCGAGGACATGCGGATGACCGGCCGCTTCGACGTGATCGATCGCTCGATGTACGTGGAAAACCCCCACGCGGCGGGCGTGAAACCCGGCGAGTTCGATTTCAACGACTGGAAGGTGATCGGCGCCGAATACCTCATCAAAGGCAACTTCGCGCTCGACGGCGGCAAATTGACCGTCCAGTTCCGGCTCTACCACGTGCCGACGCAGAAAATGCTCGTCGGCAAGGAATACAGCGGCAAACCCGACGACTGGTACCTGATGGTGCACAAATTCGGCAACGACGTGGTTTACGAACTGACCCGCGAAAAAGGCATCTTCGGCACCAAGGTCGCCTATGCCTCCACGGTCGGCGGGGCGCAGGAAATTTTCGTCATCGACGTTGACGGACGCAATCAGAAACGGTTGACGTACCTCGGCGGCAAGGCCAAGAACCCGACCTGGTCGCCCGACGGCAGCCAGATCGCCTTCGCCTGGGAAAACAGCGCCAATGTCTCCGATATGTACAACTCGCTGTACGTGGTCCCGACCACCGGCGGCGAACCGAAACTACTGCTCAAGATCAAGGGAATTCTGATCACCACGCGTTTTTCGCCGTCGGGCAGCCGCATCGCCATGGCGATTTCCTACGACGGCAACATGGAGATTTATACGGTCAGCGCGAACGGCGGCAAACCCAAACGCCTGACCGTCGCCCACGGCATCGAAATTTTCCCCGCCTGGTCGCCGAGCGGCGATCAGATCGCATTTGTCTCCGACCGGTCGGGCGGCCCGCAAATCTGGCGGATGAAATCGGACGGCAGCGACCCGCAGCGGGTTAGTTATTTTGGCAGTTACAACATGAGCCCGGATTGGGCCAAGACCACCAACGGAGACCGGATTGTTTACAGTTCGCGGGAATCGGGAATTTTCAACATTCTGATGGTCACTCCCGAAGGCACGGATGCGACCGTAATCACGCAGGGACAAGGCTTCGGATCTTGCGAATATCCAAGCTTTTCTCCGGATGGCAGGGCGATCGCATTAACTTCCAATAACGGTTCCGGGAGGATGCTGCGACTGTTTAATGTCGATGGAAGTTACACCAAACAGTTGACAAGACCGGGCACGGATGATAAGAATTCTGCCTGGTCTCCCAGATTATTGAATTAGTCGTTTGCAAAACGCCGGTTGGGCGTTATATTAGTCGCAATTGTAAATGACTATAACCTCGTAACTAAAACCAATGGAGGTACGAATGAAAAGGTCTATTTTCGTATTGCTGGCGGTTGCCGCGGCCTTTTTGTTGGTCGCCTGCGGTCCGCCTGACGGCTATGACGTGGCCAAGCAAAATGCTTTGGACGCGCAAGCCGGTGCGAGCGCCCAGAAAGCCAACGAACTCTGCGCGACCGAATGGGCTGCTGCCGAGCAGACCATGAAGCAGGCCCTCGAGGCGGATGCCGCCGAGGATTGGGACACCGCGATGCCGCTGTTCCAAAACGCCAAGAACCTGTATGATATCGCGAAGATCTGCGCCGTGAAGAAAGCGGAAGAGATGAACAAGCCGGCGCCGCCGCCGCCTCCTCCGCCTCCTCCTCCGCCTGCCGCGATCAAAGCGAGCCTGGATGCGATCCTGTTTGACTATGACAAATATGCGATCCGTCCGGACCAGCTCGCGAAGATGAAGGACACCGCTGCGAAGATTAAGGAAAAGTTCGCCGACCACAAGTTCCAGCTCCTCGGCTGGTGCGACGTTCGTGGCACGGAAGAGTACAACCTGGCGCTGGGCGAACGCCGTGCGACCACCGTGTACAACTTCCTGCTCGCTTCGGGCGTGGACAAGGCCAAGTTGGAAAAGAAATCCGGTGGCGAGACCAAGAAGTTCAATGCTGCCGAAACGGAAGCCGGCTATCAGGCCAACCGTATCGTCGAATTCGTCGACCTCGGCAAATAAGCTCTGAGCTTAGTGGACAATCGGGCTCGGAGGCGGGTAACCGCTTCCGAGCTTTTTTTATTCCGGCCGGCCGGGACCGGGCCGGGAAACCAAAGCCCGGTCGCGGGTGTCCAAGGGGGCAGTTGTTGCCGGCGGTTGTCAAGGCGAACGATCGGTAATAGCGGTCGATTTCGCGGGCGCGGGCGGGCATTTGAAGTTGAACGCGCCGGGACGAAATGCTATGATCCTCCCGCTTTTTTACGGGTGTTTTTTCTGTCCGATCGCCGGATCGGCGAGGAGTGATCACCGATGAAGAACCAATGGAATCTGCTGGGCCTGTTTTTATTGCCGGTGTTGTTGTTCTCCCTGACCGGCTGCCCGATCCGCACCAGCCAGGGCAATGAGCTGGAATCCAACATCGCCGACATGCAGCGGCGCCTCGAGGCCTTGGAGAAAAACAACCAGAATCTGGTGGATCGGTTCAACGAAAGCACCAAGATGTCCGGCGAAGCGGTGTTGAATTTCGACCAGCTGCAACAGCAGGTCGGCGCCTTGGAAGGCAAAATCGACGAAATGAACCACAATGCCGGCCAGCAACAGGTTTCGCCGCAGCAATTGGCCCTGATGAGGCGGCAGTTGGCGCGGCAGTTCGAAGCGATCGACACCCGGTTGTCGGTCATGGAGAAGAAAGCGGGCATCAAGGACGTCGACCGCGGCAACCTTGAGGAATTGACCGGAAACGTGGCGCCGTTGCCGGCGGCGGATACGCCCCAGCCGAAAAACGAGGACGACGTGTACCGCGAGGCCTTGGCGCTATTCAACCAGGGCAACCTGGAAGCGTCGAAATCGCGGTTCCGGGATTTTCTCACCCAATTCAAGAAAAGCCCCAAGTGCAGCGAGGCGCAGTATTACCTGGCGAAAAGCCTCTTCAAGCAACGTTCGTGGGAGGACGCGATCCTCGAGTTCGACACCCTGGCTTCGAAATATCCGCAGAGCAAGCGCGTTCCGGAAGCCTACCTGAACATGGGAATCTCCTTCTACGAAACCGGCCGGGTCGGCGACGCCAAGTTGTTCTTCGACAAGGTGGTCGAACAATTCCCGCGGAGCCCCGAGGCCGATCTGGCGCGCAAAAAGTTAAAAATGATGCACTAAACAATGCTTGCGCCGGGTTTTCATTCACGCTATAAACGACTTATCTTTTCGACGCAAAAACGAAATACTACCAAGCGGACTCGTTTTTTGTCCGGGAGGAAGATCATGAAGCGGATCGCTTTTGCTCTGCTGATCTTGGTTGCCTGCGGAATGTTCGTCGGCTGCGCCTCGGCGCCGTCGCCGGCGGTGGAACAAATCGCCGTCGCCAAGCAGGCGCTGCTGGATGCCAAGGCCGAAAACGCCGATAAGCTGTGCGCCGACGAATATCAAAGCGCCGAAATGAAACTGCGGCAGGCCGAGTTGCTGCTGCAGGACGGCGAGAACGATCAGGCCGGCGTCGTGGCCACCCAGACCGGCAAGCTGGCGGAACTCGCGAAGAAATGCGCGATCGCCCGCAAAAGCCAGCCCACCCAGCCCGTAGTGGAGGAAGTCGTTCCGGACGAGTTGAAGAATTTCAAGACTTCGGTCTACTTCGACTACAATTCGAACACGATCCGGGTCGGCGAGCGCGAGAAGCTCGACAAGGCCATCGAATACCTGCGCAAGATGTCCAAGGATCACAAATTCTACCTGTTGCTTACCTCGTACTGCGACGCTCCGGGAACGCCGGGCGCCAACGCGGACTTGGCCAAGCGGCGTGCCCTGGTGACGCGGTTCGTTCTGTCGGAAAACGGCCTTTCGAAAAACCGCATTTACATGCAGGCCCTCGGCAGCAAGCCGGCGACCAGCGCGACGGGTGAAGGCAAAACCGGGAGCCGCAAGAAAGATCAGGAATGGCGTCGGGTGGATATCACGGTGCTCTTCACGCGGCCGACCTCGGTGGTCATGGACACCCTGACCAAGGAATAGTCCGCCCCCAAGCGAACGAAAAAAGCCACGCCCGGCGGCGTGGCTTTTCATTTAATTCCGCGGCGCTCAGTTGGCGGCGGCCCCGTCGTTGGTGAATTGCACGCTGACGAGCTTCGAGACGCCTTTTTCCTGCATGGTGACGCCGAACAGGCTGTCGGCCACTTCCATCGTCGTCTTGTTGTGGGTGATCAGCAACACCTGGCTGTGGTTCGCCATCTGCTGCACCAGTTTGTTGAAGCGGGTGACGTTGGCGTCGTCGAGCGGGGCGTCCACCTCGTCCAGCAGGCAGAAGGGGCTGGGTTTGATCAGGAAGATGGAGAAGATCAGCCCGATCGAGGCCAGCGCCTTCTCGCCGCCGGAGAGCAGATTGACGTTGGTCAGCTTTTTGCCCGGCGGCCGGATCACGATGTCCAGGCCGGATTCGAGCGGATTGGTCGGCTCGGTCAAAATGAGCTGGGCGCTGCCGCCGCCGAACAGCAGCGGAATGACCTCGCCGAATTTGTGGTTGACGAGGTTGAAGGTTTCCTCGAACCGCTCCTTGCTGGTCTTGTTGATTTTGGCGATCGCCTGTTTCAATTCGTCGATCGCGTTTTCCAGATCCTGCTTCTGCGTCTCGTAGTGGTCGTAACGCGTCTTCTGCTCGTTGTATTCCTCGACCGCGTTCGGATTGACCTCGCCCATCTGCTGAATGCGCTGATTGATCTCCTGCGCCCGGTTGCGCAAGGCCTCGGTGTCCATCTCGGCCTCGTCGGCCGGTTCGGGCAGGGTGTCGAGCTCGATCTGGTATTTTTCCCGCAGCCGCTCGGCGACGTGCTCGCGCTTCATGGCGATCTGCGACGCGGTCAGTTCGGCCGAGTGGATCTCTCGCGCGTGGCTTTCCAGGTCGCGGCGCAGCATCTTGATGACGTTTTCGCTCTGGTTGACCCGGGCGATTTTTTCGTCGACGCCCTCGCGCACCTGCACCGCTTCCCGCTCGGCCGCCTCGAGATGGGTGATCTTCTCGCCGATGCTTTGGGTGAAGACGGCGATTTTTTCGCGGTGGCGCAACTGTGTTTCGCGCGCTTGCTCGACCTGTTCGTTGCGCCGGGCCACGAGAGCGGCGGCTTCGTCCTTCGCGTGCAGGCGGTTGGCGCGGTAGTTTTCGGTGTTGTGGGTTTCCTGCCGCAGGTTGTTCACCGCCAGCAGGGATTCGGTGACGGCTTTCTGGTGGCTGTCGATTTCGCTGGCGAGCGCCTTCTGGGCGGCGGTTTTTTCGTCGGCGGCGTGGCGCGCCGCGGCGAGCGCCTGGTCGACCTCGCCCAATTCGCGCTCCTCGGCGGCGTGGCGTTTTTCCAGTTCGGCCAGTTCCTCGGCCAGGCGCGCGGCCTGTTGCTGCAAGCCGGCTTTTTCTGTCTGCAGGCGTTCGATTTCCTGCTGCCGCCGCCGCGATTCGCCGGCGGTTTCCGACAGGGCGATCCGGTTGTCGTCGAGCGCCTGCTGGTTTTGGGCGATGACCTCCTGCAGGCGGCTGATCATGCCTTCGCTGGCATAGTAGTCGCCCTCGGCTTTTTTCAGCAGGGCAGCCAGTTCCTCGGCCTTGGCCGACAGTTCGGCGATTTCCCGTTTTTTCTGCAAGATGCCGCTGGTCACCGCGTCCACCTGGCCGCCGGTGATCGTGCCGGTGTCGTCGACCAGTTCGCCGTCGAGGGTGACGAACGAACCG
The DNA here is from genome assembly GCA_012517325.1 of Myxococcales bacterium. Classification (NCBI taxonomy): domain Bacteria; kingdom Pseudomonadati; phylum Myxococcota; class Myxococcia; order Myxococcales; species Myxococcales bacterium. The sequence continues at coordinate 16,122 of JAAYVF010000044.1, forward strand.
GTGTAGCCGTTTTCCTTGTGCAGCCGGATGGCCGCGTCGAGGTTTTCCACCACTAGCACATTGGCCAGCAGCACCTCGGCGACCTGGCGGTATTCGGGCTCCAGTTCGACGTGATTGACCAGACAGCCGAGGGTCTGGCCGATGGTCTTTTCGGGGTAGTCGATCTTGGCCGGCAGGCGCGGTTCGAGCGGCACGAAGCTGCCGCGGCCCGCCTTTTCGGTTTTGAGGTAATCGGCGGCCGTGTGCCCGGCTTCCTGGTCGGTGACCAGGACGGCCTGCAGGCGTTCGCCGAGGACGGCTTCGAGTGCGGTTTCGAACCGGGCCGGCACGCTGATTTTTTCGGCCAGCACACCCAGGATTTCCTTGCGCGTGCCGTTCAGCCCGCCGGAACCCTGCCGCACCGCTTCCATGATTTTGCGGACGCCGTACTGATAGCCTTCGAGGTTGCGCCGCATTTCCTCCAGGCTTTCCAGGCGGACGCGGGTTTTGTCGTGGGCTTCTTTCGCCTCGTTGAAGGCCTTCTTTTTACCCTCGGCGGTCTGCCGGATATTCGCGAGCCGGGTCCGTTTGTCGCCCAGGTCGCTTTCCAGCTTGCCGCGTTCCTCCTGCAGCGCCGCCAGTTTGGCGCGCAGGGCTTCGCCGTCGGCCAGGGTCTTGCCGAGCAGTTCCTCGTTAGCCGCCGCGCGGGCCTGGTTTTGCTCGATTTGCCGCTGCCGTGCGGCGCGGTTGTCCTGGTGGTTCTGCACGGCCTGCCGGAGCGAGGCCTGCCGGCCGGCGAGGCGCAGCAGTTCGTTGCGCGCGCTTTCGGCCACGCGGTCCAAATCCTGGCGGCGCGCCTGGGCGCCTTGCAGTATTTCCTGGTTGCGGGCGAGCGTCGCCCTCGCTTCCGTGGCGGCCGTTTGCAGGTCGGCAATTTTTTCGACGGTCGCCGCGACTTCCTGATCCATCAGGCCCATGCGCTCGCGCGCGGCCTCGATTTCCTCGCGCCAGAGGCCGATCTGCGCCTCGAGGTGCTCGATGTCGCGCGACAACAGATCGCGCTGCGACTCGTCGGCCCGCACGGTTTCGCGCAACCGGGCGACTTTTTCGGCGGCGAGGTTGATCGCCTTTTCGTGCTCCAGCACGTCCAGCCGCAGCTTGGTGAGCTGGGTTTCCTCCACCTCGAGCTGGGTGGTGGCCTGCAATTGCATGTCGCCCAGGTGCTTGATGTTCGCCAGGGTCTGCTCGGCCTGCCGCGCCAGCAAGACTTTTTCGCGGCCGGCCAGTTCGACGTCGAGTTCTTGCAGTTCGGCCTTGAGTTCGTGGTAGCGCTCGGCCTTGGCCGCCTGCCGCTGGAGGCTGGTCAGGGTGCGTTTGATCTCGAAAATGACGTCGCTGACCCGCGCCAGGTTGGTTTGGGTGGCCTCGATCTTGCGCAGCGCCTCCTCGCGTTTGACGCGATATTTACTGATGCCCGCCGCTTCCTCGATCAGAATCCGCCGTTCGAGGGGCTTGGCGGAAATGACCTTGGCGATCTGGCCTTGTTCGATGATCGAGTAGGCGCGCGAGCCGATGCCGGTGTCGAGGAACAGGTCGACGATGTCCTTCAGGCGGCAGACGCGTTTGTTGATCAGGTATTCGGACTCGCCCGACCGATACAGCCGGCGGGTGACCTGGATTTCGCTCATCCCTTCGTAGCCGGACGGGGTGATGCCGTCCTCGCAGGAAAAAATGACGGAAACCTGAGCCATTCCCATCGGTTTGCGGGTGTCGGAACCGTTGAAAATGACGTCCTGCATTTCGCCGCCGCGCAGGCTTTTGGCGCTCATTTCGCCCATCACCCAGCGAATGGCGTCGACGATGTTGCTTTTACCGCAGCCGTTGGGCCCGACGATCGAACTGATCCCGTCGTCGAAAGTGAAGCGGGTTTTATCGACGAACGATTTAAAACCGACTAATTCCAGGTCTTTAATTCGCATTCAAATTGTCCCCAGCTGAAACCCCGAAGGTGTGCCGGCCCATTTCCTAGCACACCGAACGATGCAAGTCAAAGAAAAATCGCTAATAGTTGATGCGTCTTTTACTTGGTGCACCATATATTGTGGTGTGCGGCCTTTTTCGTCAAGGTGTTAAAGTGATTGCAAATAAAGGAGGATTTTTATTGGAGCGTCTTTAATAATTTTCCTTTTCTCCCTTTCCATATTATCATGATGCTGAATTATGTTGGGGCAAATAATTCTTGACTTTATTTATAATAATGGGCATTAATAAATCAGCGACTAGAGACGGGGACGCGATGCGACCCCTCCGGAGCCATCAGGCTTCGCTCTAGACGCTTTTTTTTTTTAATGGAGCAAGAGGATGTATTTTCTCTATGTGGATGAATCGGGAATCGAGGATTTAACGGGCGGGACAAATCATTTCATTTTAATTGGACTGGCGATTCCAGCCGAGAAATGGAAAAGTTTGGACCTGAACTTGCTTCAGATAAAACAAAAATATCAGTTGGAAAATCAGGAAATCCATACGGCTTGGATGGCCCGGCGGTATGTCGAACAAAGCAATCTTGCCGATTTCGGAAAATTATCCTGGAATGAGAGACGAATGGAGGTGGAAAGGAATATTCGAAAAAGGGCCGGACAAATCGGCATCCAGGGAAATCAGAAAAAAATAAAAAATTATCGAAAAGAAGTGAGTAAAATACGGCCCTATATCCACCTTACCTTTGATGAAAGAAAAAAATGTTTGATCGATCTGGCGGCTGAATTGGGCAGATGGGGATATCTTCGGCTTTTCGCGGAAGCGATTTCAAAACCGCATTTTACCATTCAAGGAAATCAGCCGTATGAAATCGCTTTTGAACAAGTTCTTACCAGGTTTCAGGCCTTCTTGGCCGCTTTCGACGAAAAGGGGATAGTCATTCAGGATAATAATTCCACTGTGGCGCCTCGCCTAAACCAATTGATGAGAAAATTTCATCGCTCCGGAACTTTTTTTCGGATGATCGATAACATTATTGAAACGCCCTTTTTTGTCGATAGCTGCCTGACCAGTATGATTCAAATGGCCGACCTTTGTGCCTACGCCCTGCGCAGGTATATTGAAAAGGATGAAAAATATTTATGGGAATTAGTGGAAAATCGCATCGATCGAAAAGATGGCATTGCCGTCGGAATCAGACATTTTACCGGTAAAAGGCCCTGTCAATGCTCCATCTGTCAATCGCATGGACGCTATCTGTAATAGATTCCGGTAAGAATGTTACCGGCTGGAATGATCCGATCAATCAAGCGAGACATCCGAGATTATTCGCCGGCTTTCGCCGCCGGCAGGCCCAGGCCCAGAATCAGTGCCGCCAGCCCGGCGAAACCCGCGCCCAGTCCTAGCGCGACCGGCGCCCCGTACGCCTTCCAGAGAAAACCCGCCGCGACCGACGCGGGCAGCGACGCGATGCCGATGCTCAGGTGATAGAACCCGAAGCCCCGGCCGCGCAACCGCGGGGGAATCAGGTCGGCGGTCAGGGCTTTTTCGGCGCCCTCGGTCAGCCCATAGAAAAGGCCGTAAAACACGAACAGCGGCCAGATCTGCCAGGCCTGGTTCGCCAGCGCGAACCCGAGGTAGGCCAGCGCGTAAACGGCCCAGCCCAGCAGGATCGTCGCCTTGCGCCCGATCCGATCCGACAGCGCGCCGCCCGGCGTTGAAAACAGGCTCTTGGCGAGGTGCAGCACGATCCAGAGCAGTGGCGCCAGCGCGACGGGCATCCCGAGTTCCTGCGCGTGCAGGACGAGAAACACATCGCTCGAGTTCCCCAGTGTGAAGATCATCATCGACAGCAGAAAAACGACGAAGGGCCGGTTTTTCTCCCGGTCGGGGGCGGGGCTAGCGGCGACCGGCGCGTTGGCCTTGGGCACGGCGGCTGGCTCGCGCACGGCGAAAACGACCAAGAGAATCGTCGCCAGGCTGGGAATCGCCGACCAGAGGAAAACCGTCCGCAGATCGAGGCGCCCCAGGTTCAACAAAGCCAACGCCGCCAGCGGGCCGAGCACCGCGCCGGCATGGTCCATCGCCCGGTGGAAGCCGAACGCCTTGCCGCGCATTTCCGGCGTCGTGGATTCGGCCAGCAAGGCGTCGCGCGGCGAAGTGCGAATGCCCTTGCCGACGCGGTCGAAGGCGCGCAGCGCCACGATGTGCCAACCGGCCGTCGCCAGGGCGATGAACGGCCGCAACAGCGAACTGAGCGTGTAGCCGGCCACCGCCAGCGGCTTGCGCCGGCGCACCTTGTCCGACCACCAGCCCGACAGGTACTTGAGCACCGAGGCCACCGTCTCCGCCAGGCCCTCCATGATGCCCAACACTTCCGGGCCCAAACCGAGCACGGAAGTGACGAACGCCGGCAGCAGCGGAAAAATCATTTCGCTGGCCGAATCGTTGAGCAGGCTGACCAGCCCCAGCGCTTTGACCTGGCGCGGCAGGCGTTGTTTTTCGGGCACGGGCATCGAAAGCCTCCCTTTCGGTGATGATCGCGAGACGCAAATCATAAGCCGGTCACGAAGGTTTGAAAATCGAAGCGGCATCGTTTCATTGCGCTTATCAGGAACGATTCTTATATTTATCCAACGACCGTATCAGGCGGTCGCAAAAGACGAGGTGATTGTCATGCCCCGGCGGGTATGGTTGTTATGGATCGTGCTGCTGCTGCCGCTCTTGGCCGGCGCCTGCGGCAAAATGAAGGAAAGCAAACCGATGGATCCGAACTGGAAAAAACTGACTTCGCGGGAAGAGCGGGTGATCGTCGGCAAATGCACCGAAGCGCCGTTCAGCGGCGAGTTCTGGGATCACCACGCGGACGGCACCTACACCTGCAAGCGCTGCGGCACGCCGCTGTTTTCATCCGGGGCGAAATTCGATTCGGGCACCGGCTGGCCGAGCTTCGATCAGGCCTTGCCGGGCGCGATCAAGGAAATCCCCGACCCGGACGGCATTCGCACCGAGATCGTCTGCGCCAATTGCGGGGCGCATTTGGGCCACATCTTCCGCGGCGAAGGCTTCACCCCCGCCGACGCCCGGTTCTGCGTCAACTCGGTTTCGATCGATTTCGCCGCGAAAAATGCCGAACCCGCGGCGACGGCCGACGGGACGGCGACCGCCTATTTCGCCGGCGGCTGCTTTTGGGGTGTCGAATACCATTTCGAAGCCGTGCCGGGCGTGATTCGCGCCGAATCGGGTTACCTGGGCGGCCACGTGAATGCGCCGACCTATCGCCAGGTCTGCGCGGGCGACACCGGCCACGCCGAAACGGTGCGTGTCACCTATGATCCCAAGCGCGTCAGTTACGAGACGCTGGCGCGGCTGTTTTTCGAGATCCACGATCCGACCCAGGTCGATCGCCAGGGGCCCGACCGGGGCAAGCAGTATCGTTCGGTGGTTTTCGTGAACAACGACGAGGAAAGGCGGATCGTCGAGAAACTGATCGGCTTGTTGACCGCCAAGGGCTATCGGGTGGCGACGAAAATCAAGCCCGCCGGAACGTTCTGGCCCGCCGAGGATTACCACCAGGACTATTACGAGAAAAAAGGCGGCGAGCCCTACTGCCACGTTCGGGAGAAACGGTTCGACGATTGACCGCCCTCAGCGCGTCCAGCGCCCCAGCCAATAGGCATAGAGGAAATCGACGGCCGGCAGCAGCCGGGTGCCGTCCGAACCGCCGTTGACCTCGTACGGATTCGAACGCCAGTAGTAATTGCTCGTCGGCCGCACCTTGATCGGCACCGGCTGCACCGACACCACCTTGTCGCCGCGCCCCAGGATCGGCATCAGGTCGAGTTCGGTTTCGCCGTCGACGCACAGGCAATGGCCGGCGGCGATTTCGTCCTCGTCGCAATTGACGACCCCGTATTCCCAGAACGGCGCGACTGGAAAGTCCGCCAGCGTTTCCAGGCCGTGGGCCATCGCCTCGGCGTCGGGTTCGGCGGACATGGTGGTGTAGACGCTGGCGTCGGCCAGGCTGGCCGCGTAGACGAAATCGAAGAGGCTCTGCTTGATTTCCTTGGCCTGCCGCTGATGCCACATCGGCTTGTCGTAAAGCCGCTCGGCGAGGGTCAGCTTGACCAGGTTGCGCGAACGCGGCCGGTCGAGGTAGCGATGGGCCAGCCAGGCGCCCTGAAACGCCATGTTGACGCTGCTGTAGTTGGAGATGACCCACAGGTCGACGCCGATCTGGTTCTGGCGGGCGATCAGGTCCAGTTGCCGCTGGTCGATCAGCGTGTCGTACAGGTAGGCATCGACTTCCTCGTCCTCGGCCACGTAGGCCAAAGCGCCCAGGATGCCGATGGCCATCAGCGAGTACATGCCGTTTTTGATCGGCAGCCACGGGATGTAGATGCGGTCGTAGTTGTTTTCGTTGAGGTAGCCGTGGTAGGTCGTCCGGCCGTCGGCGTCGGGGATTTCCAGGTCGAAGCCGCTTTCGCGCACCACCGACAGGGCGAGGGCCAGTTCGCGCGCGTAATCCTGCAGGTCGGCCTTCAGGTCGTCGTCGAACGACGGGTCGTCGCGGATCACTTCCCAGACGGCCGCGAAGGCCGCCGCCCAGCCGATGTACTGGTCGCGGCTGCACGAGTCGACCCAGACGTAGTTCGGATACAGGCCGCCCACCGAATTGTCGGCGCGGTTGGTGCCGTTGTTCTTTTCGGCGGGCAGGGGGTTGCCTTCCTCGTCGAACAGCGGCGTCGTTTCGATGCCCGGGCCGGGGCCGGGGATGTCGGTGCGCACGTAGCCGCGGGCGATCACGCCGGGGGTGCCGGTGATCAGGTAGGCGACCTTCAGCGCCTCGATCGCCTTTTGCAGAAAGTCGCGCGCGCGGTCGATGTCCGCTTGCGGATAACCCTCGTCGCGCAACACCCCGTAACGATAAGCGTCGGCGGCGATGCCGACCCCGGAATAGAGGCCCGCGGTGAACTGCCATTCGGTCACCACGTCGAACGGATCCAGGCCGGTGACGGCCGCGAAATCCCAACTGTCGGAATTGAGAATGAAGTCCTCGATCAGCGCCCGGTTCGCGGGCTCGTCGAGCGACACCGACACGTCGGCGCTGATGTCCATCCCGTAGGCGTTGAAGACGTGGAACTGCCGCTCGCGCTGCTCCGCCGCGGCTTCCAGATCCTCGTCGTAACCCGGGTCGTCCGGGCCGGGGATCAGCGACGGGTGCACGGTATCGTCGTCGTTGTCGTCGTCGGCCGAGTCGTCGTCGTCGTTGTCGTCGTCATCATCGGCGGCGCTGTCGTCGTCGCCGGTCGACTGGTCGTCGTCGACGCCGGAGGCATCATTGTCATTATCGTCGTCGTCGTCGCAGGCGATCATCGCCGCGAACAAAAAGAGAAGAGCCGCCAACGCCGCGAAGAAAACCGCCGTGGTTCGCATGTTCCGCTCCGTGTGGTTCATTTTCTGGACGAACAAAGCCGAGGCGCCGATCGGGCTATTATCCCGCCGGCGATCCTGGTTCGCAAGAAGTGGGGACGGACCGGCGCGGCCACCGGCCGGGATCAGTGCGTGATCGGCTCGATCTGGGTGACCCCGGTCAGCGCCTCCACCGAATGCATCGAGACGAAACCGCACCGCGCGCAAACCAGCACCCAGCACGGCAGGCTCGGGCCGCCCAGCACCACGCCGCTGGTGCTCTGCTGAATCGAGGGATTGAAGAATCCCGACAGGATTTTGAACGTGTCGTTGCCGCAACGCGGACAGGGTTTCATCGCCCCCACTTTTTTCAACGCCTCGATCGCGACATCGTTGTTGAGAATCATCGTTTTGGGTTCGTCGGCCATGGGAATCTCCTTTGTGATCGGTTCCACGATAACCGATTTTGCCGTGTTTGGTGTCGTTCGTTACTGAAATTGGACGAAATTGATGAAAAAATATAGAACCGAAAAGCGGCCGTGAAAACCGGCCGCGCGGCCGTTACTTCTTTTTGTCCGGGAAATCCCATTCCATCTGGGCGGCGGACCAGATTTTGAGCCCTTTGAAATCGGGGTTTCGCAGGTGGTAGCCCAGTTGCACGATCATCGTCAGGTTGTGGAAGGCCGGGTTCTGGATGACGATGCCGCTGGCGAGCAGTTCGGTTTTGTAGTCCGACTTGAAGTACTCGAAGTTTTCGTAATCGAGCAGCAGCCGCCAGTTGGGCTGGAACTCGATCAGCACGTAGGTTTTGTCGCGCAGAAAGAAGCCGTCCTTGACGACGGTGGCGACTTCCCACAGGAAGATCGGTTCGTCGCAGTAGAAGTAATCCAGGTCGTCGAAGTGCAGCATCGCGACGGGGCCGACGGCGGCCTTGAGCACCAGGTTGGCCTGCGCCTGGTGAAAGATTTTCATGTAGCCGTCGGGATCGCCGAGGTTTTGCGGATCGTAATTGGCGTAGACCGATTTGTATTTTTCGTAGGTGAAGCTGATGCCGGGGCCGTAGTGCACGTCCAGGTCCATGATCAACAGCGGCGAAACGCCGATCAGGATCGCCGGGCGGGCGTAGGCCGGGCTGACGACATCGTGCGTGCCCACGCGCCAGTGCGAGTCGGAAGTGAGCAGGGTCTTGCCTTCGCCCCAGGGCATTTTGCGATAGAACTTGAAGAGGTCGCCGAAGACCGGACCGTTCAAGCCCACCGCCATGCCGTTGTACAGATGCCAGCTCGCGGGCCGCGGACCGGTCGGCAGATCCTCCGGGTTGGGCAACGTCTGCGCGAGGGCGACAACCGGAAGCAGCAGGAAAAGCGAGAGACACAGGCAGGCACGACGGATCACGGAAGACCTCGCTGGAAATGTTGTCTTTAGTTAACAGAAAGCGGCCCGGTTGGAAAGAGCCCCCGGGCGAAAAAACGCTTGCCTAACTTTCGCGCCGGTGGCACTTTTCGTCCATGAACCGCTTGGCCGTCGTTTTCGTTTTGTGCGGATTGGCGCTCGCCGGCCTCGCCGCGCCGCTTTGGGCCGACGATGACCCCGGATCAAGTCCGGGGCAGGCTCAAGATGACGATGACACCACCGACGAGCACGATCCGGCCGTCAACCCGACGCCGACACCGACCCCGGCGCCGACTCCCGAAGCGACCGAACCCGCGCCGGGCACGCTGAAAAAAGCCAAGAAAATAGTGCCCGACCCGGTATTGCGGGAAAAAATCCACGCGGGTTTGGCGGCGACCCGGCGGGCCGATCTGCAGGGGATCGCCTTCGAGGTCAAAGGCGGCGTGGTGACAATGAGCGGCCGGGTGAAGACCCTGCAGGACCGCTCGCTGGCCGAGGCGGTCGCCCGCACCTTGCCGGGAGTCGCCGAGGTGAAAAGCAAAATCACCCTGGCGCCGGGGTTCCGCCCGCCGGTCGCCGAAAAGGATCCGCGGCTGCTGACACAGATCGCCATCGACGAAGCGATCCGCAAGGAATTGTTGCGCCGCCTGGCGAAAATCTCCGGCCTGCGAATGAGCCAACTGCAGGTGGAGGTGTATGGCCAGGTGGCGGTCATCGGCGGCACCGTCCCGACGCCGCTGCACATCGAACGGGTCCGGCACACGGTGAAGTTCACCCGGGACATTCGGTCGATGGTGATCCAATTGCAGGCCGAACAAGAGGACGAATAGCGCCGATTCGGCCTTTTTCCGTTATTTTATCCCGCCGCCTGCTTGACCAAAGCGCCGTGACGCCGCACTATTCTCGGACAAACATTGGTGGAGGATAATCGTGGGGTCGCCAAAAACGAGCTGGCTGGTTCTTTCCTTGTTGCTGGTTTTCGTTCCGTGGTTTTCGTCCGTCGCGGCGGCCGAGCCGGCGGATGATCTGGCCCGGATTCTGCAAGCCGAGGATTCCCTGAAATACCAGGCTTTCCTGGGCGATATTTTGGCCGACGCCAAACAGGAGATGCGCGTCCGCGAATGGGCCGCGCAGGCCATCGGCCACATCGGCGATCCCGAAGGCTCGCCGGCGCTGCTCCGGGCGCTGGATGACGGCAAGGTGAATCAGGCTGTTCTTTGCCGGGCGTTGGGCGAGTTGTGGGCCAATACCCCCGCGCTGCTTTACAAAATCGAAATTCTGCCGCACATCCCCCGCAAACTGCTGGACGTCGCGACCAAGAGCCCCGATCCGGCGGCGCGGGCCGCGGCGTTCGAGGCGATCGCCCTGGCGTTTCCGGGTCACGGCTATCGCGAGGCGGCGGCCGTGCAGTCGGAAGTGGCCGCCGGCAAGCTGACCGGCGACCCCGCGCCACTCTTGCAGGCGCTGATGCGCGTCGCCGGCGCGCCCGCCATCGAACTGCCGCTCGAACCGCCGCTGCTCGTGCAGGAACGCAACGAACAACGGCAGCGAGTGCTGGCGTTCGGGCTGACCCATCCGAACGCGGATGTCGCGTATTTCGCGGCTTACTTCGCCGCCCGGCCGGCGACCCGCGAGTTGAATCTGACCGAACCGCTCAAACAGGTGCTGACGCGAAACGAACCGTTGCTGCGCGCCCAGGTGCTGCTCGGCCTCGCCCGCCGGCAGGTCAAGGACGAGGCGGTGGCCGCGACGGCCCGCCGGCTGTTGGCCGAAGGCACGACGCAGGAAAAAATCGCCGCCGTCGAGGCGGTGAATCTGCTGTTGCCCCCCGAGGAAGTTTTTAGCCTGCTGCAGCAGGCGTTGCGGGCGGCCGGGACCGGCCGGTCGACCGGCGTCCATCAGGCGGTGCTCGAAACCATGGCCGGGCTGAAGGCGAAGGGCGTCGCCGAATTCCTGTGGGACGTTTCGCGGCAGAAGGTGCCGTATCACCGCCTCGCGCGGATCGCGGCGGCGCGGGCCGGCGCGAAAGAGCAGATCAACGGCCTGTCCGCCGATCAGTACGCCGGCGCGGACGAGGACGCGATTCACTACATCGAAGTGCTCGAGGCGGCGGGGCTGATGGACAAGCTGAACTGGCTGGCCTCCGGTCTGAGCCTGCCCGAGCGGTTCGTGCGCAGCCTGCCGGTGCGGCAACGGCTGGTCATGGCGCTGGTGTACGACGCCGACGGCAAAGCGCGCCCCGAGGCGTATCGCGCCCACCCGGAGTGGTTAAAAGACCCCGATCCGGTGATTCGCGGCGCGGCCGCGGCTTCGCTCATCGCCGGCAAGGATGAAAAATCCTTCAAGACGCTGGTCGCCGCCTGGAAGCGGGCCAAACACGACTCGTTGCCCGATGCGACCCTGGAAATCCTGAAATCGCTCGATTTGCTGACCGACGACGACAAGTTGGCGGTCGGCGCGAGCGTGGCGGTCAGCCAGATGGCGCGCGAATCGCTGGCCGACAAGCGTCTCGAGGTGCGGCGCAAGGGCGTCGAACTGCTGCACAAGCTGACGCGCGAGATCAACAAAAAGGAGCTGTACGGCGTCGCGACGGGCCGCTCGCTCGAGGATTACCGCGCCCTGGCGAAACGCTGCCTGCAAAACGAACCGCCACTCCAGATGGTCCTGCGCACCAACAAGGGCGACATTCGCTTCACGCTACGGCGCGACCGCGCCCCGCTGACGGTCGACCACTTCCTGCGCCTGGCGACCACTGGTTTTTACAACGACCTCGTGTTCCATCGCGTGGTGCCGGGTTTCGTGATCCAGACCGGCGACCCGCAAGGCCTCGGTTTTGGCGGCCCCGGCTACTCGGTGCGCGATGAGGAAGGCGCGGTTCCGTTCGCGGCCGGAACCCTGGGCCTGGCCAGCGCCGGCCACGACACGGGGGGCAGCCAGTTCTTTTTCACCGCCTTGCCGACGCCGCACCTCGACGGCCGTTATACGGCTTTCGGCCAGGCGGATGAAAAATCGCTGGCGGTCATCGAGGACATCGTGATCGGCGACCGGATGCTGTCGATCGAGCTGGAAGGCCATTAGGCCGGCCGGCGACGGTTGACTTCTTTTACGCCCCGCCTTTTTTCGCTTCATGAATACTTGAGGTGTATGACCGACAGTCCGATGAACCAATCAGACGGATGGAAAATACGATCGATCAGAAAAGAATCAGGGGGATATCATGGGGCTGTTTGGCGGCTCGAAAGTAAAAAAACTCGCTGAAAACAAAAAGTTGGACGATTTGATCCCGTTTCTGTACGACAAATCCGCCGAAACCGTCCAGGAAGCGCGCGAGGCGTTTCTGAAACTCGCGCAGTCGTTCTCGTTCGCCTTGATTTCGCCCAAAGCCATGCAGGAAATCGAAAAATTCGCCAAAAGTCCCGACTCCCGCAGCAGCGTGAAGGCTTGGCAAATTCTTTTGAAAAACAACGACTTGAAATGGATGCCGGACATGGTTCGGTTTTTGGAATCCGGCAACGACCCGGTGATGACGGAAATCGCCATGCGCTATTTCGACGACGTTCGCGCCAAAGATCCCGACCGTGTGCGCAACAGCCTGTCGGGTAGTGAAAAAATCCACGAAATGATCGAAAAAGACCTTTCCGGCGAGATCACGCTGGAAAATTTCAACGTGCAGCGAGCCTACCGTTTCGTTGAACTGTTCAACTATTGGGACCGCGGCGAGATCGCCGATAAAACCTTATACGTTTTGCAAAGCCAGCAGCCGCGACCGCAGGACAGGGCGCTTCATACCATGCTGATGGACGCGATGGTGCGGATGCGTCCGGAGGCGATGGCCAAGATGCTGATCGCCGACTGGGAAAAGAATTTCGCCACCGCCGGGGTCAGCGAACAAATGGTGGAACGGTTCAAGGATATCGGCAAGAAAGCGCTGCCGCTGCTGAAACAGTATGTGGTGGATTGGCGCAACAACATCGAAAGCTCGCAACGCAAGGCGACGACCCGCGACGAGAAATACGAGGTCTCGCGCTGGGCCATCTTCCTCATCGGCGAACTGGCCTATATGAACGATCAGGATATCATGGATTGGCTGTTCGAAGTGTCGATCGACACGAAGCTGGCCGAAACCGGCGCGCACCGGAAAAACGCCAAGGAAGCGCTGGAAAAAATCCGCGTCCGCGAGGTTGTCCAATCGGCCTAGGGCCGGCTGTCTTCCTTCGGGCGCCGTTTCATCAACATCTTGCGAATGCCTTCCTGCGCCACCTCCCCGTGCTGATTGACCAACCGGCAGCGGAAATTGACGATGCCGCGATCGTCCTTCTTCGACTCGCGCTTCGATTCGACCTCGATCTCCAGGTGCAGGGTGTCGCCGATGAACACGGGCCGCAGAAAATCCCACTCCAGGCCCAGGAAGGCGTGCATCGTTTCCTCGGTGATGCCCAGGCTTTGATTGAAGCCGACCATCAGGGCGATGCCCAGCACGCCGTGCGCGATCCGCCGGCCGAAAATGGTCGTCTTGGCGTACTGCTCGTTGGTGTGCAGCGGATTGTAGTCGCCGGAAAGCCCCGCGAAGTTCACCACGTCCGTTTCGGTGATCGTCCGGCCTTTGCTGACGAACTTCATTCCGGGTTCTAATTCCTCAAAGTAAAGTCCCCGCTGCATGTGCCACCCCTGGATGTTTTTTTCGAGTATGGGCTGTCGTGCCGCACCGTGTCAACGGTCGAGCAGCTCCACCGGGTGCCTGACCGGCAAGGCGGGATCGAAGCGTGCGGCGAGGTCGCGCAACTGCCAGAGGCAGCCGGTGCAGTTGGTGACGAGGACCGCGGCGCCGGCGGCGCGCAGGGCGGCGACCTTCGGCAGGCCGATTCGCCGCGAGAGCTCGGGATGCAGAACGCCGAAAGAGCCGCCCATTCCGCAGCATTGCGCGTCCAGGCGTTCGTCGATTTTCACCAGCTCGGCGCCGGACTTTTTCAGGAAGGACACGAACGCCGCGCCGTCGCGCACCTCGCGCCGGGCGTGGCACGGCACGTGCGCCCCGACCTTCAACCCGGCCAGATCGAAACACAAATCCTGCCGCGACAGCCAGGCGAAAAAATCCTCGACCTTCGCGGCCAGCCGCGCGGCGTCGGCGGCGAACTCGGTGCCGGCGAGAATTTGCGGCAACCGGGTCTGCAGATGGGCCGTACAGGAGGCGCACGGGCTGAGGATGGCGTCGTACTCTTCGCCGGCGAAACTCCGCACCCAGGCGATCGCCGTGCGGCGGGCGGCGTCCGTCGCCCCGATGCCCCAGGCCGCCAGGCCGCAACACGCCTGCTCGGGAATGGCGGCCGTCAGATTCAATTCGGCCAGCACGCGATCGACGGCCTCGCCGACGCCGGTCAGCAACCGGCCGGCGCCGCACCCCGCGAAGAAGGCGAGTTTTTGCACGCCGCTCGCCCGCCGGCCGGTGTGTTGTTCGAGGTAGCCGCGCGCCGGCGGTTTCGGATACAGCCGCCCGGCGTCGAGGTAGGGCAGGGCGAACCGCAGACGCAGGCCGCTGTCGTCGGGGGTGGCGCGACCGAGCCAGCGGCTGAGGCTCCGGTAGCGGCGCACCGCGGCGTCCAGGCGACCGTCGTCGGCCAGCGTTTTTTCCGTCAGCAGGGACGGCCAGCCGGCGGCGAAGCCGCTATCGGTTTTCGCGATTTGCATCAGCGCGGGCACGTCCACCTGAGCCTTGCAGGCTTCGAGGCAGCGACCGCACAGCAGGCAGCGCGAAAAGGCCTCGCGGTCGGCGGCGGAAAAGCGACCGGCGTCGCGCGCCAGCCGGTAGCGCAGCAGCCGCCCGCGCGCCACGTCGGTTTCCCGCCGGGTTTCGCGAAAGACCGGGCAGACGGCGCGGCATTCGCCGCAGCGCGAGCAGCGGTCAAGTTCGGGGCGGTCGGCGCTCATGGAAAGACCTTGCCGGGATTCAGGATGTCGAGCGGGTCGAAGGTCCGCTTCAGGCGGCGCTGCAGGTCGATCAGCGCGGCGCTCTGTTCCCACGGCAGAAAGGCCCGCTTGGTCGAGCCGACGCCGTGTTCGCCGCTGAGCGTGCCGCCCAAGGCCAGCGTCAGGCGGAAGATTTCCTCCCGCGCCAGGCGGGCGCGCTCGGCCTCGTCGCCGTTTTGCGGATCGTACAGCAGGTTGACGTGCACGTTGCCGTCGCCGGCGTGGCCGTAGCAGGCGTGCAGGAGTCGGTGCTTGCGGGCGATCCGCGTGACTCCCGCGAACAGTTCGATCAGCCGGCTGACCGGCACGGTGATGTCGTCGGCGATTTTATTCGGGCGGATTTCGTACAGCGCCGGGCTGATGGCGCGGCGCGCGCTCCACAACTGGTCGGCTTCCTTTTTATCGGCGGCTCGGCGGACCTCGGTCGCGCCGCTCTCGCGCAGCAGGCGGCCGATCGTCTCGGCGTCCCGGGCCGCGCGGTCGGCGTCGCCGTCGGTGTCGATCAGCAGGGTGGCGTGACCGGGCGGGATCAGGTCGCCGATCCGGCCGCGCACCGCGTCGAGCGCCACCGCATCCATCAGTTCCATCGCCGCTGGCGTCGCGCCGCCGTGCAGGATCGCGTGGATCGCCCGTCCGGCCGTGGCGAGTTCCGGAAAAATTCCCAGCACGGTATGCCGGGCCGCCGGCTTGGGGATGAGCCGCAGGGTCAGGGCGGTGATGACGCCCAGCGTGCCCTCGCTGCCGATGAACAAGTGCTTCAGATCGTAACCGACCACGCCCTTGCGCGTCCGCACGCCGGCCCGGATCGTCCGGCCGTCGGCGAGGACGACCTCCAGCGCGGCGATCCAGTCGGCGGTGACGCCGTATTTCACCGCGCGCATGCCGCCGGCGTTGGTGGCGGCGTTGCCGCCCAGGGTGCTGATGTCGCGGCTGGCGGGGTCGGGCGGGAAAAACAATCCCTGGTCTTCCATCGCGCGCTGAAAATCGCCGGTGATCATTCCGGCCTCGGCGTCGGCTAACAGGTTGGCGCGATCCACCCCGAGCAGCCGATTCAGGCGGGAGAGATCGAGCACCACCGCCGGCGCTTCCGGCACCACGCCGCCGACCGTGCCCGTGCCGGCGCCGCGCGGAATGAGGGCGATCCGCCGCGCCGCGCAGACGCGCACGATCTCGGCCACCTGACGGGTTTCGGCGGGCAGGACGACGACGAGCGGCGGCACGCCGACCGCCTTGTGATCGGAAGCGTAGGCGATCAGATCGCCGGCCTCGGTCAGCACGCCGGCCGGGCCGACAATGCGGGTCAGTTCGCCCGTCAGGCTCACGGTTCGGCTACCAGATGCGCCGCCAGCAAGCTGGCCACGTCCTCGGCTTTTTCGACCGGCAGCATGTGTCCGGCGTGGGGCAGGATTTCGAGGCGGGCGCCGGGAATGCCCGCGGCCAGCTCGCGGGCCCGTTTGAGCGGCGTCAGTTGATCCAGTTCGCCGACCAGGATCAGGGTCGCGGCGGTGATGCCGCCCAGCCGGTCGTCGGCCCGCCATTCGCGGCAGGCGACGAAATCGCCGCGCACGACGGCGCCGTCCATTTGCGCGAAAGGCTCCATGGTCTGGTTGAGCAGCAGCGGCGGCGTGTCGGGGCCGAAGCCGAAGCTTTTGTAGGCTTCGACGACCGCCGGCAGATTGTCGGGCAGCAGGTCGAACAGGACCGGCGCGACGGGCATGCGGGCGCCGGTGGCGAGCAGCGCCAGGCGCGTCACGCGCGCGGGTTCGGCGATCGCCAGCCGTTGCGCGACGGCGCCGCCCATGCTGTGGCCGACCAGGTCGATCGCCGGCCAGCCGCGCCGCTCCAGAAAGATCGACACCGCTTGGGCGTAGTCGTCGATCCGTTCGGCGGCGGGCGGCGGCGAGTCGCCGTGGCCGGGCAAGTCCACCGTCACCAGCGGCCGGGCGGGCAGGCGGGCCGCCAGGCGGCGCGCCACCAGGGCCCAGATTTCCTTGCGTCCGCCGGCGCCGTGAATGAAAACGATCGGCCGTCCGGTCGCGTTTTCGTTGCGAATCCGGGCCGCCAGAATTCCGTCGTTCGGTGGTTGCGACAACATGCCAGGACGGTAGCCTTGCCCGCCGGCCGGTGCAAGAGCCTCCCCTTGATAATGGCGCGCAACTGAGTACTAATCATAAAAAACCCGATCTCGAACGGAGCGCCTTTCCGGAGGAGAATTTCATGTCGTTGAAACGAATCGGTGTCCTGACCGGCGGCGGCGATTGCGCCGGCCTCAACGCGGTCATCCGCGCCATCACCCGCTGCGCCGTGTCGCGCTACGGCATCAACGTCATCGGCATCCGCGACGGCTTCGAGGGCCTGCTGGGCGAGCCGCGGACCGTCAGCCTGACCACCAACATGGTCAAGGGTCTGCTCTTTCGCGGCGGCACCATCCTGGGCAGCAGCAACAAGGGCGATCCCTTCGCCTACAAATCCGTCGACCACGGCAAGGTGATGTCCACCGATCGCAGCGACGAGGTGCTCAGCAACATCCACGACCTGGAACTCGATTGCCTGTTCGTGATCGGCGGCGACGGCACCAACGCCATCGCCTACAAGATTTTCCAGCGCGGCGTGCCGGTCATCGGAATTCCGAAGACGATCGACAACGACCTGGGCGCGACGGACATCACCTTCGGCTTCGATACCGCCGTCAACGTGGTGGTCGACGCGATCGACCGGCTGCAAACCACGGCCGAGAGCCATCATCGCGTGATGATCATCGAAACGATGGGCCGCAACGCCGGCTGGATCGCGCTCGAAGCCGGACTGGCCGGCGGCGCCGACGTGATTCTCATCCCCGAGATTCCATTCGAGGTCGAGAAGATCTACGACACGATCCTGCACCGGCGCAAAGCCGGCCGCAATTTCACCATCATCTGCGTGGCCGAGGGCGCCAAGCCCAAGGGCGGCGACGTCGTGGTGAAAAAAATGGTGGCCGACAGCGCCGAACCGGTGCGCCTGGGCGGCATCGGCGAACGGCTGGCCGGCTGGCTCGAAAAGTACGACGTCGGCGAATGCCGCGCCACGGTACTCGGCCACATCCAGCGCGGCGGCACGCCGACCGCCTTCGACCGCAACCTGTGCACCCGCTTGGGCGCCGGCGCCGTCCACGCGGCGGTGCGCGGCGATTTCGGCAAGATGGTCGTGCTGCGCAACAGCCGCATCGAAGCCGTGCCGATTCAAGAGGCGATCGCGCAAATCCGCCTGGTGGATCCCGAGAGCGATTGGGTGCGGACGGCGATCGATACCGGAGTTTCTTTCGGCAACTGACCGGCCGCCGGTCCGCCGGTTTTTTCCCCGCTTCCTCCGCCGTCGAACGACGGCCGTTTCCGACCGTCTCGCTTGACCGGGCCGCTAGCGGACATTAGCATCGCCGGAAATAACACTGGAGAAGTACCGTGGCCGCGCCAACGAAAGCGCTTCCTACCCGATCCGTGGTGGCCATTGCCTTGCTGATTGTCGCCGGCATGGTCGCTTCGTCTATTTTGTATGCCGACGCCGCCAAGGCGTTTTTTCAGAAGTACTGGGTCGACGACGCCGCCATCAGTTTCACTTTCGTGCGCCATATCGCCGAGGGCTACGGCTCGGTCGCCTATCCGGGCGGCGAACGGGTGGAGGGCTTTTCGAATCCCTCGTGGGTCGGGCTGTTGGTCCTGGCCTACCGCGTGGGCGTCGAGCCGTTCGCGGCCTCGCAGTACCTGGGCATGGCGTTCGCCATCGGCACCCTGCTGATCCTGGCGCTCTTCGCCTATCTGCCGCTGGGCGACGACCGGCGGCCCTGGACGGTGGCGCTGGCGATGCCGCTCATCGCGTCGAACGCCGGCTTCGCGATCTGGAACCAGTCGGGCTTGGAAAACGGCGTCTACGGCTTTCTGCTCGCGGCCGCCCTCTTGCTGGCGGTGCGGGAAGCGCGGCGCGAGCGGGCGATTCCCTGGTCGGCGCTGGCGTTGTTTTCCCTGGCGGTGACGCGACCCGAGGGCGTCGGCCACGCCGCGTTGGCCGGTTGCTACCTGCTTTTGAGCGACCTGTTCACCTGGCGCCGCCCGACGCGCCGCTTGCTTTATTGGGCGCTCGCCTTCGGCGGGTTGTTCGGGCTTTACCAGCTTTGGCATTACATTTATTTCGCCTGGCCGCTGCCCAACACCTATTACGCCAAGGTCCGACCGGCCTTGATGGAGCGCCTGTTCGATTTGGATAGCCCCGGCTGGGTCTACCTGCTGGGCTATTTGAAAGAATACAACTTCTGGCCGGTGCTGGCCCTGTTGTTGCCGGCGTTTCTTTCGCGGCGATTCTGGCGCGAGAGTTTGTACCTGGCGTTGACCGCCACCTACGTGGCCTTTTTCCCGCTGGTCGCCAACGGCGACTGGATGAAATCGTGGCGCTTCCTCTCCTACTTCCCGGTTCCGGTGGCGATCCTGCTCGGCCTGGCCGGCTGGCAGGTCGGCAACTGGTGCGCCGCGGCGGCGCGCCGCTTCGGCGGCGAAAAGGTGGCGGCGGCGCTGGCGATCGCGGTCGCCGCGGCGTATGCGTTATTGCCGCTCGGGATGACTTATCCCGGTTCGAAAAAGGCGCTGGCCGGTTTCATGGAAGATCGCGAGGTCTCGGCCAAAGGGATCGCCAAGCGCGTCAAATGGTGGGACAAGGTCGCCGAAAAAGCGGCCCTGCGCCCCGCCGACCTGCTTTACTGCGACATGGACATGGGCGGTTCATCGTACAACTGGACGGGCCGGATCCTGGATATCGGCTACCTGCTGGACGTGCCGATGGCCCGGCATCGCTACACCAAGGATTGGCGCCGCATGATGGACGAATATTTCTTCACCGAGCGCCAGCCGGACCTGATTCACATGCGGCGCGGGTGGGGCCAGGCGACGACGGTGCCGAGCAATCCGAAATTCGAGAGGGATTACCTGCGCCTGCCCGAGGATCGCAAATTCAGTTCGATTCCCAACGGCAATTTCGTGCGCCGCGTCTGGTTCGAACGGGAAACGCCGCCGGCCGCCGATTTCCCACCGTTCGTCTTCCGCGCGGGCGTGGGCTTGTACGGCGCGGAAATCCCCGCCGCTCTGCCGCCCGGCCGCCGGGCGCCGATTTTCCTGACGTGGAAACGGGAAACGGCGGATGCGGCGCCGGGCCGGTTTTCCATCGCCATCACCCGCCCGGGTCAGGCGCTGAATTTCGTCGATTACTCGCCGTTGATGGGTTGGCTGCCGCCGACGAAATGGCCGACCGACCGCTACCTGCGCGAGGTTGTCCCGCTGACGGCGCCGACGGTGGACGGCGAGTATTTCGTTTATCTCGCCGTCACCTCGGATGAAGGCGACCGGCAGATTTTCCAGATTCCGCAAAGCGTCACGATCGGCGAAGCAGCGGGCCGGCAGGCCGCCGATGATTTGCTGGCCAAGGCCCGCGCGGCGGCGGAGCGCGACGCGGCGGGCGCGGACGAGGCGCCGCAATATTTGCGCCGCGCGGAGCAGATTCTCGGCGCCAAGGCCGTACATCGAGAAGTGGCGAAAATCGATCGGCAACGGCTGGAAACCTACCGGCAAGCCGCCGCGGCCGCCGAACAAAACGGCGCTGATGTCGAGGCCGCCGGCCTGCTGGCGCGCGGCTGGCGGATCGATGCCCGCGACAAGGAACTGAACAAAATGGGGTGGCGGCTCGCCGACCGCCTCTATCAAGCGGGCCGTGGCTTCCAGTCGCGCCGCGAGTGGAACGAGGCCTACCGTCAATTCAGCGCCGCCTGTCAGGCGCAACCACAACACGCCTGGGCGCGCCGCCGCGCCGAGGAAGTGCGGATGTTGCGGACGCCGTAAAGCCATTTTGCCTTGACAAACATTTTCCCGATGGCCTATCAACGGATTGGGAGGATGTTCTGCCAACGCCAATCCAACCATTGGGCGCCCGCCTGCGGGCCCTGTTATATTTCTGTTTTTTCCTGACCGGCGCCTGCGGTCTGGTCTACGAGGTCGTCTGGTCGCGTTACCTGGCGATCCTGCTGGGCAACACGGCCCACGCGCACACCATCGTTCTGGCGACCTTCATGGGCGGCCTGGCGATCGGCGGGTTCGCCTTCGGCCGGCTGGCCGACCGCCTGCGGAAGCCCATCCGCGTTTACGGCTGGCTGGAAGCGGCGATCGGCCTGTACGCCTTCTTTTTCGACGCGATCTTCCGGTTGTATTTCGACTGGTTCGTGCCGCTCGGCCGCCTGACGTACGGGCGGGAAATGCTCTCGACCCTGTGGCAATTCGGCCTGGCGATCCTCTGCATTTTGCCTGCCGCGATCTGGATGGGCGGCACGTTGCCCATCCTGACGCGGGCGATCACCGCGCGAGAATCCGAACTGCGCGGCAACGTGGGCGCCTTGTACGCCATCAACTCCGCCGGCGCGGTTCTGGGTACGCTGCTGGCGGGATTCTACCTGGTGTTTCACCTCGGACTGCCGGCATCCATGATGCTGGTGGGCGCGCTCAACACGTTGCTGGGCCTGGCCATGGCGTTGGTCGGCCGGTCGGTGCCCCGCGAGGTAAACGCGGTGGAACCGCCGGCGGTCGAAACCGGGGCGCCGGACGAGGCGGTCTATTCCCGCGCCGAGCGGACCGCGGCGCTGGCGCTCGCCGGTTTTTCCGGTTTTGCCACCATGGCGCTGGAAATCGCCTGGATCCGCTATTTTTACCTGGTGCTGGGCAGTTCGACCTATGCCTTCACGCTGATGCTGGCGGCGTTCATCACCGGCATCGCCGCCGGTTCGGCCTGGCTCCGTTCGGCGCGCGCCGGCCGGATTCCGCTGGTGCCGCTGTTGGCCGGGGCGCTGCTGGCGACCGCCGCGTTTCTGGCGCTCAGTCTGCAATTTTACGATCGCGTGCCGTTTTTCCTTTGGCGCCTGCGCCTGTTGTTCCGACCGATTGAAGGCAACTTTCCCTATTATCAGGGGGCGATCTACGCCGCCTGCTTCCTCTGCATGTTCCTTCCGACGATCGCGGCCGGCGTCGTTTTTCCGGCCACGATCCGCCTGGCGGCCCAACGCCGGGTGCTGGGCGGCCGGGTCGGCGCGGTCTATGCGATCAATACGCTGGGCACCCTGGCCGGCGCGGCGACGACCGGCCTGCTGCTCTTTCAGACCCTGGGGCTGTTCAATATTTTCCGGGTGCTGTTTTTAAGCTACGCGATCGCCGCCGTTTTGTTGACGGCCGGATTGCGCCGCCGCGCCCGAGGTTTCGCGCTGGCCGCCGTTTTGCTGATCGCGCTGCATCTGGCCGTCTACCGGCCGATCGATCCGCGGGTCGTGGGGCTGGGACTGTACCGCCGCAATTTGCCGCCGACGACCACCTTCGGGCAACT
The DNA here is from genome assembly GCA_012517325.1 of Myxococcales bacterium. NCBI lineage: Bacteria > Pseudomonadati > Myxococcota > Myxococcia > Myxococcales > Myxococcales bacterium. Next base: position 38,229 of record JAAYVF010000044.1, read on the forward strand.
GCGCGCCGAAGCCTTGCACGGCAAGCTGCTCTACCTCGGCGAGGGCCCGCACGCCTACGTGACCGTGGTGGAGAACGACGAGTCGCCGGTGATCGACGCGCCGATGCGCAGCCTGGTGATCAACGGCAAGCCCGACGCCGGCACCGGCTCGGATATGTATACCCAGACGCTGCTCGGCCATCTGCCGCTGCTGTTCCTGGACGAGCCGCGCGACGTGTTCGTCGTCGGTCTCGGTTCGGGGGTGACGGTCGGCGCGGCGCTGACGCACGGGGTCCGGGTGGACGTGGCCGAGATCAGCCGGGAGGTCATCGCGGCGGAAAAGTGGTTCGCGCCTTACAACCACGAGGCGCTGAAGAATCCGCGGGTTTCGCTCTATGCCGAGGATGCCGCCACGGCGCTGCGGTTCCTCGGCCGGCAATACGATGCGGTCATCTCCGAGCCGAGCAATCCCTGGCAAAGCGGCAACGCCAGCCTCTTTTCCCTGGAATTCTACCAATTGGTCAAACAATCGCTGCGGCCGGACGGTCTCTTGGTGCAATGGATGCATACCTATAACGCCAACGATGCCGCCGTCGAAATGGTCGTCGATACCCTGCTGCGCTCGTTTCGCCGGGTTTCCATTTTTGAAAGCCTGCCCGGCGATTACCTGTTCCTGGCCTCCGACGCCCCCCTGCCGTTTTCGCCGGAGCGGTTCCGCGAAAAATTCAACCGGCCGGAGGTGCGCGCCGACCTGGCACGGATTCACGCCGACAACCCGGCGGTGATTTTGTCGATGCAGTGCAAGCAGCCGCTGCAAGCCCGGCTGGAATTCGACGGCCAGACCGTTCACTCCGAGTACCTGCCGCGGTTGGAACATCTGGCCGCGCTGCCGCTGTTCACCCAGCAGAAAAGCAGCTTGCTCAACCGGCTCGACGACCGGCAATTCGACAGTCCGGGCCTGCTGTGGGCGGCTTATACGCGCCGTTATCCCATCGAGTCGGACGACATCGAAAAACTCTTCCTGTTCTATCGCGGGCAAGGCCCGCAGGGGCTCAAGGGCGACCGGGGCCAGGCCCTGGCGCGGTTGATCCGCCCGCGCTTCAAAGAAGCCGGCGGCATGTTGGCGACCTTTTACCTCGATCTGCTGCGCCGCGAACCGCTGACGTTTCAAGTGTTGGAAAATCCGCTGACCGAACGGGAACGAACCGATCCGGGCTACCTTCAGGTGCGGTTCCAATACGATCTCCAATACTTCGACAGCACCTACTGGTCGTGGGCGCCGCCCGACGCCGGAGAGTTGATCCGTCTGGCCGATTCGTTCGCCGAGGTCACCGGCGGTAAAATGGAGATGCACCGCTCACTGGTGGAGACCTTCTGCCGGCTCGGGCCTTATGCGGCCTGCCAAAGCGAAACCGATCGCCTGCTGCGAAACACCGCGCCGGAGAGGGATTTTCTCGAAACCGTGTATCGCAATCGGATTCAAGCCGCCTTGCGGTACGGCGACTGGCCGGGCGCGGAAGAGTACCGGCGGCGGTGGGCGGCTATTGCCGACGACTCTCGTTCGGGGTCGCTCGAGCGGATTCGCGCGGAAATCCGTTATCGCCTCAACCTCGAGGCCTACCTGGCACGCTCCGGCCAATAAAAAAAGCCACGCCCGGCGGCGTGGCTTTTTCGGTTAACCGGACCGATCTTATTCGTAATAGTAAATTTCGAGCCCGCGGGCGATCAGTTCCGCCAGGAACGGATCGGGGTTTTCGAGCAGGCGGTCGGCGCTGTAAACGCCGCCGGGCTGTTTGTCGAACTTCTTGTTGACGATCCACCAGGCCGCCTGGACGGCGGGGAAGGCGGTCAACTGCGCGATGTGGCCGATGTAGGTGTAGTAACGGTAAACCGCCTTGTCCTTGTGGACGCCGTACACGTCGACGCGCCCGACCGATTTGTCCAGTCCGCCGGAGGCGAAAACGCCCTCGACCTTGTGGAAGAAGTTGGCGGCCTTCTTGCGCCGCTCGTGGGTCTTGAACATGCCGGTCTTGGACAAGGTTTTGATCAGCGGCGGAATGTAAGGCGGTTGCACGCCGCCGTGCAGCGTCGCTTCCTCGAGGCCGGGCAGGTTGCGCGGCAGGCTGACGCTTTCGGCGTGGCCGGTGTAGTAGACCGGTAGCCAGCCCATCGGGTAGGGGAACTCGACCATCTTGCGGCCTTCGCCGGTTTTCACGGCGATTTCCTTGCCCCGGAAGGTTTGCAGCGTCGTACCGTTGAAGATGTGGAACAAGTGCATCAAATTGGTGGCGCCCACGTCCTCGTTGCTGCCGGCCGCCCAGTTGACGTTGATCCGCCGGCACTTTTCCATGCTGTTGTAACCCTTGCGGGCCAGCATCTGGGTGATGCCCGGGCTGTTGCCGAAACCGGTGAGAATCTTCACGCCGGCTTTTTTCGCCTCGTCGTCCAGCTTGATGACCGCGAGGTAGGCGTCGTAGTCGTCGGAGATCGAGACGTACGACCGTTTCGCGGCGATGCAGGCCTCGGCGCAGTAGTTTTCCATGATGTAGAACGGACCGGCGAAGCCCAGCACCACATCGTGGGCTTTGATTTTTTCGACCAGCCATTCGCGGTCCATGATGTCATGTCCCTCGACGGCGGTTTTGTAACCCAGTTCGAGGGTTTTTATCCGGTCCTCGGCCTTGGGCACGTTGAGGTCGACGATCGTGACCAGTTCGACGTTTTTGGCATCGCGATTGAGTTCGCGCAGCGCTTCCACGGCCATGTCGCCGGCGCCGCCCAGCAGCAAGACTTTCATGGCATTCCTCCAGCAGGTTGAAATTGAGTTCGCAGGGCCGGATTAGTTTAGGTTGGTTGTTTTGCTTTGAAAAGGGGCGGTCGGCGAAGGTTACAATTGTGTTACAATCGTATTTTCGCCCTTGGAGGTATGCATGAAAAAGCGCCTGACCGTCGTTCTGTTGACGTTGATCGGCACCCTCTTCATTCAGCCCGGATCGCCGGTCGGGGCCGAAAAAGCCCTGACCCGGATTTACATCGCCAATCTGGCCGACCCGCCGCAGACCATCGCCGCTTATTGCACGGCCGGCGAGCCGACGGTCGTCCGGCCCGGCGCGACCGCCTCCTGCCGGACCGCGCTGCCGGCGCTGTTCCGGCTGGGTTTCGCGGGCTCGTCGCAGACCGTGCTCGACGTGACCCAGGAAGGCAACTTCGCCGTGCAGATCCGCACCTGCTCCGGCACGGTCACCGTGCAGGGCGCGCGGGAATCCCTGCCGCAACTGCTGCCCAACCAGACGGACTATTTCGTTTACGTCTGGAAGATGGGAGAAAGCCGATGAGCCCGCGCGGTTGGCTGCTGATCTGCGCCATTTTTTTGCTGCTTTCACTCGCGGCCTGCGACGACGACGACCCTTCGACCGACCCCGGGCAGGCTGATGATGATAATGATGACACCTCGCCCCTCGATGATGACGACGACGATAACGACGACAACGATAACGACGACGATAATGATGACAATGACGACGACGACACACCCGCGCCGTTGCTCTATTTCGTCCAGCCCGATCTGCCGCTCAACGCCTATCACCTCGCGGCCTCGCACAATACCTTCATCTGGAAAGGCCTGCAGGGCGTACTGACGGTCGTCGCCAGCATGGGCGTGCTCGACGCGCTGCAAAAACAGCAGGTATTCATCGAACTGGACGTAAACGAAACCACGGCGGACGGTGACTTCCTGATCAGCCACAGCGAGACGACCAATCGCGTCCGCCTGTCGAGCGTTTTTCGCAACGTGCGCTGGTGGTCGGACATCCATCCCGGCCATCCGCCGATCAACCTGGGTTTCGAGTGGAACGTCGGCACCGGCGAGGCGGAAACCGCCGCGTTGCGCGCCTTGATCGAGGAATTTTTCGTCGAGCCGTCGCCGCTGACCGCCGCGGGGCCGCTGCTGGACCTAGCGGCCTGGACCGACGAGCGCGTCACGGCGCTCGACGAGGCGACGCAGGGCGCGATCCGCGCGCTGTCGCCGGCCGATCTGGCGCGGGTGCTGGGTTATCCGACCGTGCGCGAGCTGCAGGGCAAGGTGGTGTTCGAGGTCGGCGATTCGCTGGCCGCGACGCAGCCCTACTTTTTCCTGATGGCCGGCGACGGCCAGATCAGCAACAACTCGCAGGACAGCCTCGATGACTTGGAATTGATCGCCGGCGTCCGCGCCGCCCAGCGCCTGACCCGCGTGTACACGACGACCGTCGTGTTCGGCGGCAACTACGACATCTTCCGCGCCATGACCAACGGCGTGTCCAACGCCGCCCTCAATCACCAGCGCACCACCGGCGACGACCCGGAGGTTTACGCGTTCGCCGACGAGTATTTCCCCGGTTTCGCGCCCGACGCCACGCTCGCTGCGGTCGATCCCGTTCCGGCGCGGCTCGGTCCGCCGGTTTTCGTCAGCGCGGTCGCGGCGGCGGAGGGCACCGATCTCTGGCTTTACGTTCCGTACGACCCGGCGCTCGGCCTGCCGGACGCGCCTGTGGCCGTGGCGAACGTCGCGGTGCGGGGTCTGGGCGGCGGCACGGTGTCGGGCGTCGCGCCGGACGCCGCGACGACGGTGCTGGTCGATCGCGAGGACGAGTCGCGGTTCCTCGTCGTCGCCGTGGACCCGGCGACGGTGCAGTCGACGATTTTCCTACATCTGGACGGCGATCCGTTCGGCTACGAAATCCTCGTTTCCGGCCCGACGGTGAACGCGCCGGCGGTGAACAAATCCGCCGCGGGCGGCAAAGGCGGCACGCTCTGGGCCTCGCCCAAATTCGAGTTGGTGGATTTGACGCCGACGGGCCGCTGCGCGTCGCTGGGCCCGGGCGGCGAACGCCGCTACGGCGCGTGGGACGGCCTGGCGTGCGACGCGGGAGAAAATCCGTCGTTTTTGATCGAGGCGGCGTACTGAGTCCGGCCGCTATTCCACCCAGCGCTGCACGAGGTTGAGCACGGTGCAGACGGCCAGGCCCATGACGCGGGTGGAAATCCACTCGCGCGGGCCGTGGAAGTTCATGCCGCCGGTGAAGAGGTTGGGCGTCGGCAGGCCCATGGCGGTCAACCCGGAGCCGTCGGTGCCGCCGCGGATCGGCAGGATCTTCGGTTCCAGCCCGGCGTCGCGCACCGCCTGCATGAGGTGGTCGCGCACTTGCGGGTGCTTCTTCAGAATGTCGGCCATGTTGCGGTACTGCTTCTTGATTTCCACCTTCACCTTCAAGCGCGGTTCGAGTTTGACGAAGCGCTCGGCCAGCGCCTTCACGCGCTTGCCGCGCCGCGCCAGCCGGCGGTTGTCGAAGTCGCGCAGAATCATCTCGACGCGCGCCTCGGCGGCGTTGCCCTCGATCTTGGTCGGGTGGAAGAAGCCCTCGCGGTCGGCGGTTTCCTCGGGGCTTTCCTTTTTGGGCAGCTTGTCGACGAACTTGCCGAGCAGGCGGATCGCGTTGACCATCTTGCCCTTGGCCATGCCCGGGTGGACCGCGACGCCGGTGAAGGTGACCTCGGCCTTGTCGGCGCTGAAGGTTTCAAAATTCACCTCGCCGGCCACGTCGCCGTCGAGGGTGTAGGCGCAGTCGGCCCGGTAACCCTTGACGTTGAAGAATTCGGCGCCGCGCCCGACTTCCTCGTCGGGCGTGAAGGCGATGCGGATCGTCGGCCGGCGGATCGCGGGATCGGCGGCCAGGATTTCCAGCGCGGCGAGAATTTCGGCGATGCCGGCCTTGTCGTCGGCGCCCAGCAGGGTGTCGCCGGAGGCGGTGATGATCGTGTCGCCGTGGCAGCGGTCGAGTTCCGGCGAATCGGCCGGGGTGATGACGACCTCGTTTTCGAGGACGAGCGGCCCGCCGGCGTAGTTTTCGTGCAGCCGCGGCCGGACGTTCGTGCCCGAATAATCCGGCGCCGTGTCCACGTGGGCGATCAGGCCGACGACCGGCGCGCCGGGCGCGTTGCCCGGCAGCGTGGCGTACAGGTAGCCCTTCTCATCCAGGACGATTTCCGTGCAGCCCAGGGCTGTCAGACGGTCGCGCAGCACGGTCTGCAGCGCGAGTTGCTTGGCCGTCGAGGGGTTCGTGTTGCTGGTGTCGTCGGACTGGGTGTCGATTTTCACGAATTCGAGGAACGAGGCGACGAGTCTGGTCTGCCGCAGTACGGCTTGCGGGTCGTTGAAAACCTTCACGGTCGGTCTCCTTTTTTGGTGCCGCAGGAATGATTCCGGTCTCGACCATCCGCCGGACTTTGTCAAGACCATGCCTTGCCCGATCCGGGTCAACCTCTATAATCGAAAAGCAAGAAACCGGA
>JAAYVF010000045.1 GCA_012517325.1 Myxococcales bacterium
CGCGGCGCCCGCCTTCGCGCCCGACCCGCTCGCCGTGCTGCGGACGCTGTGGACGACGCACGAGAACGAGGCGCTGTATCGCAAAGGCAAGGAAGACCGGATGCTGGTCTTCACCGTCGGCCTGTTGGTCGCGGTGGTGTTCGGGGCGGCGTTCGTGCTGAGCGCCGGCCGCGCGCTCGACTGGCACTGGTTGAGCCGGCTCATCTTCCGGCTGTTCTTCGTCGGCATCGCGTTTGCGATCACCTTCGCCGGCAACGCCTTGATCGAACTGAACCGCAAACGCCTGCAGGACGTGCTGGCGATGATCGTCAAAACCCAGGAGGCCCTGCGGCTCTTCGCCGACGGCGCGATCCCCGGCAGCGACGGCGCGTTCATCCCGAACACCTACAAATTCCTGGGCAGCATCAACGACGACGAGACCAGCTACGCGCAGATGATCATGAAGGTCGCGGCCGCGGCCGCGGCGTTGACGATTTTCCTGCTTGTATAAAGCCGGGCCGCAATGGCGAACATTCTGGTCGTTCAATGGCACGCCGAAATCCGGAGCCTGATGGTCTTGTTGCTCCGGCAGCGGGGTTATGACGTCGCGACCGCCGCCGACCTGAACGCGGCGGCCGCCGCCGGGCGACGCTTCGATCTGGTCTGCCTGGACTTGATGACCCCCGGCCTGGACGAACGGGAGCCGCGCCGTTCCTTCGAACAAAGCCCCCTCGGCAACCGCCTGGACCGCGCGCCGCTGCTGCTGACCGACGTCAACGGCCGCCTGGAGGATCTGCCGCGGGAAATCCGCCAACAAGCCGACGGCGTCTTCCGCCCCCGCACCGGGCACACGTTTCCCTTCCTGGTCGAGGTCGAACGTCTGGCGCCGCCGCCGCCGCAATTGCCGCGCCCGATTCTCACCTGGCGGCTGGACAAGCGGGAACTGCCCGCCTTTCTCTATGCCTGCTTCCTCTTCGGCGTGAACGGCGTCATCACGCTGCGCGACAAGCGGGTCTACAAACAACTGCACCTGATCGACGGGTGGATCCGTAGCGCCGCCTCGAGCGAGGAAAGCGACTGGCTGGGCAAGATGCTGCTCGCCCGGCACCAGATTTCCGCCGAGGCGCTCAACGAGGTCGAACGCGCCCTGGGCACCACCAAACGGCGCATCGGCGAGGAATTCGTGGCGCGCGGGCATCTGAACGAGCCGCAACTGGCCGAGGCGCTGCGGCAGCAATACACCTCGATCGCCATGTCGGTGTTCGAATGGAGCGCTTTGGAAGTCAGCCTGGAGGAAGGCGAACCGAACCCGCAGCCCCAACTGACCGTTCACCCGTTTCGGCTGCTGATCAACGGCTTGAATTACGGGTTTTCCGCGGCCGAAATCGACGAACAACTCGGCTCGCTCGACGTCTTCCCCGTGCCGACGATCTGGACCGCCTTCCGTTTCGCCGAGGCCGATCCGCAACCCGAGGAACTGCTGCTCTTGCAGGCGATCAACGGCCAGCACTCGTTGCGGCAGATCATCCAAGCCTCGCCGTTCAGCCCGGAAGCAACCAAGAAATTCATCCTGGCGCTGGCGATCATGCACGCCGTCCTGCTATCGCCCGAAGCGCGCGAATTGCCGGTCGGCTTCGAGCAGCAACTGCAAGGCAACAACGAAGCGTTGATCGAAGAAATGTTTTTCCGGGAGCCGCCGCCGAAAATCTCGTTCGACGACCTGGGGGAAGACGACGCCGACGCCGACCGCCCGCCGACCTGGCGAACCCACTTGAGCTTTCTGGACATCCGGCAGGGCGCCCGTTTTCTGCTGATGATCCTGCTGGGCTTGGTCGCGGTGGCGGTGGCCTGGCAATGGTGGGCGAAAAAAAGCGCCGAGGAACAGGCGATCCGCGAGGCGAAGCGTCCGTTGATTCAGCACACCGAGCCGGTCGTCATTAAAAAGCCCACCTACCAAAAAGCCGATCACCTGCTGGCGGAAGCGATCCAGGCATTGAATGCCGGAGGTTGGGACGGAGTGGGCGAAGCGCGTTCGCTGATCGGCGCCTCGCTGAACATCGATCCGGAATTCGAGGCCGCGATCAATCTGCGCGGCTCGCTCGACCTCGCGTTCGACGCCCGTTTCGCGCTGCAACACAATGATCTCGAGGCGGCGCGCGGCGCGTTGGAAAAAGCCTACCGCCAGGCGCCGGGAAATCCGTTGTTGTCCGAATTAATGACGGCAGCCGGGATGGAAAATCCCGCCGTCGAGACCCCGGCGCCATGACCCGGCCCGGGCCCGCGAATTCCTTCTTCGAGCTGCTGACCACCAAACTGTTTTTCGGCCTGGCGCTGTTCTATTTTCTGCTCGGTCTGGCCCTGGCCTTCTGGCCGCTGACCAACTACCTGGGCCTCGAATTCAGCCTGGCCTTGTGCATCGCCGTCGGCGCCCTGGGCGGGCCGGTGGCGGTCGGCGTTTATCACCGCCGCACCGGCGGCGGCGCCGCGGCCGACCAGCGCGACCAGGCGTCGCGGTTGGGCGCGCCGGCGTTATGGGTGGAAATTTCGCTGTGCCAACTTTTCGCGCTGCTACCCGCCCTGATGGGTCTGGCGCTCGCTTCCTTGATGGACCCGCCCTGCGCGCCGCAACGCGGCATCGGCTTTTTCGTTTTGATGCCCTTCATCGGCGTTTTCTACACCAGCGCCTGGGGTTTGACTTTCGCCAGCCTGCTGCGAAGCCCGCGCCGCGCCAAGCTGCTGGTCATTTTATTAGCCCTGGCCACCCTGGCGTACAGCGGTTTCAATTTCCTGCAAAAGCCAACGGTCTATTTTTACAATCCGTTTTTCGGCCATTTTCCCGGTCCGATCTACGATGCCGGCGCCAGCCCGAGTCGAGCCCTGGCGATGTACCGGCTGGCCAACCTGGCCGATGCGGGAATCATCGTCCTGCTGCTGTCGCTATGGTGGCGACGCTGGGACCGCCGTCAGGCCGCTCGTCGGTCCCCGTCGCCCGGATTCTGGCTGCTGCTGATCGCGCTGGCCGGCGTTACGGCCGGTATCCACCAGGCTCGTTTCGCACTCGGCTTCGACATGGACGAAGCGCACCTGCGGGAAAAGTTGAAGGGGCAGATCCGCACCGAGCATTTCGACATCTACTACCCCAAGCGCGCCGACATCGAGCGCCAGATGCCGCTGGTGGCGCGGGATCATGAGTTCCGTTTTCGGCAGATCGAGAATGAGCTGGGAATCCGCTATCCGTTCCGCATCACCAGCTACATCTACCCGAGTGAGAAGGCCAAAAAGGATTGGATCGGCGCGGGCGGCACCGAGTACGCCGATTGCGCCAAGCATCAGATGCATTTGAATTGGGAAGATTTCCCGCTGCACATTCTGCATCACGAAATGATCCACGTCATGCTCAGCGAATACGGGCTGCCCGGGCTGGGATTTTCCTCGCGAATCGCCGTGACCGAAGGGATGGCCGTGGCGTTCGGCGGACCGCCGCAGGCGAACCGGGACCTCGACCGCTGGGCGGCCGGGATGAAGGCGATCGACCGCCTGCCTCGCCTCGAAAACATCCTCGGCCTCGGTTTCTGGGGCGAATCCGGCGCCCGCGCCTATACGGCGGCCGGCAGTTTCCTTCGTTTTCTCGCCACCCAGCCGGACGGCGTCAAGAAAGCGCTCGCCGTCTACCGGTACGGCGACGTGGAACAAGCCTTCGGCCGCCCCCTCCGCGAGCTGGAAGCGGAATGGCACGATCACCTGACCCGGATCGAAACGACCCTGCGTCCCAACGAAATCGAGCAGGCCCGCTACCGGTTCGGCGCCAAGTCGATTTTCGAAACCCGTTGCGCGCGCGAGGTCGGCCGGCTGCTTGACGAAGCCGACCGGGAGGATTCGCGCCGCTATTACCACCAGGCCGATCTGCTCTACCGGCAGGCGGCCGAACTGGATCGCGACGAGGTGCGGATCAGCCGCCTGCGCCTCGACGGCCTGTTGCGCCTGGGACGCCTGGAGGAAGCCGCGGGGCTGGCCGAGAAAATCCGCGCCGCCCAGGGCACTCCCGAGTTGCCGGCCCTCGACAAGAAGGGACACATCGTCGGCAGCCAGATCATCGCCCAGGAAGCAAGCCTGACGCTGGCCGAACTGGCGTGGCAGCGCGGCGACCGCGACGCCGCACGGGTGATGTTCCAGGAGATCCGCGATGCCGATTACCGTGACAATCTCGTGCGCCAGGCCGCCTGCGCGCTGTACGCGCTGGACCACCCGGAGGTGGAACCGCCGATCCGCGCCTACCTAGCCGATTTTTCGGACACCGCCGCCGCAAAGTGGCGCTTGTTGCAAGCCTGGCAAACCGGACAAACCGATCCGGTCGTCAACTATCTTCTGGCGCGACGGGCGTTGAACGAGGAAGCGTACGATACCGCCGTGACCCTGCTCGACCGCGCCCTCCGTTCGGGGCTGCCCGACGATTCGCTCAGCGAGGAATCCTGGCGCGGTTTGGGGGTCGCTTACTTCATGCTCGACGACCTGGCGGCGGCGGAACGCGCTTTTCAAACCTTGCGGGGGATGCAACAAACCGCAGCCGGCCAAAGCCCGGAAACCGACGACTGGCTGGCGCGGATCGCCGCCTGGCCGAGTTTGCCGGCAACGGTACACACCGAAACGAAAAAATGATTTTGGCGCGGCTCTCGCCTTGTTGATTTTCCCCAAGAAAAGAGTATTGTCCAGACCCAAGAATTTCTTGCCACTTCCGTTCAGGAGCTAGTGATGAATATTTTATTGCCGCTCGTCATCGGCTTACCCGTGCTTTTTTTCGGTTACTTTGTTTATGCCAAATACATTGACCGGCTTTTTGCTTGCGACGACAACCGGCCAACGCCGGCCAACGTGCAGCGCGACGACGTGGATTTCGTGCCGACCCATCCCTTCGTGCTGTTCGGCCATCACTTCGCCTCGATCGCCGGCGGCGGCCCGATCATCGGCCCGACTCTGGCGATTCTCTTCGGCTTCGTGCCGGTCTGGTTATGGATTATTCTCGGCGCCGTTTTTCTCGGCGCGGTGCACGATATGGCGGCGTTGTTCACCAGCATCCGCGAAAAGGGTCAAAGCATCGCGGAGGTCGCCGGCGCGACGATGGGCCGTGGGGTTTCGCTGGTGATGCTCGCCTTCACCGTGATCATGCTGCTAATGGTCACCTCGGTATTTCTTAAGCTCACCGCGGCCAGTCTGACCAGCCTGGTGCCGGTCGCCGCTCTGGAAACGCCGGTCGACAATCTGCCGGTGGCTATCGTCAACGACGGCGGTGTGGACAAGGTCGCCATCGGCGGCATCGCCTCGACGTCGGTGATGATCGTCACGTTGTTCGCGCCGTTGATCGGGTGGCTCCTTTACAAACGAAATACCAACATCCTTAACACCTGGATGATTCTGCTTTCGATCTACACGATATTCGCCGCCGGCATCCCGGTCTGGCTGGTTTTGCAGCCGCGCGATTTCACCAATGTCTTCCTACTCTACGGCGGCATGGGACTGATGCTCATCGCCTCGCTGATCGCCGGCATCGGCGGCCTTTCCTTCAACGCGCCGGCGTTTAATCTCGCGCAGGGCGACGCGAAAATCGGCCCGATTTTCCCCTTGCTGTTCATCACCGTCGCCTGCGGCGCGATCTCCGGTTTCCATTCCCTCGTGGCCGGCGGTACCAGCGCCAAGCAAATAAAAAAGGAATCCCATGTCCGCCAGGTGGCCTACGGCGGCATGCTGTTGGAGGGCCTGCTGGCGCTGGTCGTGCTGATCGCGGTCGGATCGGGCGTTGACTTCACGCATTACGTCAACATCGTCCACCCCGACAAGGGCGGCAATCCGATCCTCGGTTTCGCCCTGGGCATGGGCGGCCTGCTCTACAAAGGTCTGGGAATCAACGTGGTGATCGGCACGGTCTTCGGCATTCTGATGGTCGAGGGCTTCGTGGTCACCACCTTGGATACGGCCGTGCGGCTCAACCGCTACCTGATCGAGGAACTCTGGTCCCTGCTGTTCAAGCAGGTCCCGGCGATCATGAAAAACTACCTCTTCAATTCCTCGCTTTGCGTTCTGGCGATGTACGGGCTGGCGCGGACGAACACCATCATGGACCTGTGGAAAATTTTCGGCTCGGCCAACCAGCTTCTCGCCGCGCTGACGCTGATCGCGGTCTCCGCCTGGCTGGCGCTGAAGGGCCGCAAATTCTGGGTTACCCTGATTCCGGCGGCCTTCATGATGGTGATGACGATGACCGCCTTGGTTTTTGTGTTCTTCAAGGATTATTTGCCCAAATCTAACTGGGTTTTAATGAGCGCCGACGTGTTGCTGCTCGCCCTGTCGCTCTGCGTTCTGGTGATGAGCATCAAATTCATCAGCCAGAACAAGTCGGGCGGCGCGCCGAAACCGGCCGGGGCCTAGGCGGATTCCTTTTCTTGACAGTCCCGAGAGGTTATGCTAAACGAGCATCCTCTTTCGGGAGACTTGATAATTTGCGACTGTAGCTCAGCTGGATAGAGCAACGGACTACGAATCCGTGTGTCGGGGGTTCAAATCCCTCCAGTCGCGAAAGAAAAAACCCCGTAAATCTCCATGGTTTACGGGGTTTTCTTTTTCTCGCCATTGTTCACGCCGGCCGAATTATTGCCGAAAAAACCCTTTTAAATGCGAATAAAGATTTCATTCTTGTCAATATCTTGTCAACAGAACAATTGTTATTTTTACAATATCTCCCCAAAAAACAAATTATGAATCAACAAGCCAGTCCCCGCGAAAGGAAAAAACTTGCTAAAAATTGCCACGGACGAAAAAAAAGGAGCGAAACAAAATGACGAAATCATCGAATGCCGACCCGGTTTTACTCAACATCGCAGAGGCGGCGGTTCTTTTGCGGGTCAGGCCCACGGCACTTTACCGATGGATCAAAGCCGGGGCCATTCCGCATTTGCGTCTGTCTAAAAACAAAATCCGATTTGAGAAAAACGCCCTGCTTGTCTGGATAAATTCAAAATCCGTGCAACCGGCGTTGACCGAGCGCGATCCGGAGGGCGACGAATGAAAACCGATCCGAGCAAATTCAAGAATGTTTTGCCGCTGACCACTATCAAGAAAGAGGAAATTTATTCGTTTACACGCGAAGCCGACGTTTCATGCGGTAGTTTTCTCTTTTCACTTCTGCCGGAAGAGCAACCGCAATCCAGTGACGAATCGACGTCCGACGATCCGGCGAAGCCCAAGCCGACACCGGGTGAACCCGAGGTTCTTTGCCGCAACCTTCAAAATTTTGTCGAGTGCCTAATGGAAAGCGGATCGAAAATCCGGACAGGCGTTCGTCAGGAAATTGAAGACGATCAGCCGCCCGACGAAAAAAAAACGACTCCCGAAGATGAACTGATCAACCGGCCGCCTGTTGTGCCAATGTATAAAATAGGGAGTGCGCTTCTCGTCTATCGGTTGCGTGATTTTGAAACCTTCCAAATCATCGGCCGAGCACCTAAAGACGAAAAATCGGGCTGGAATATTGACCTGCCGCTTTTTTCGATTTGCCTGCAAACAAACGAGCGATTCATCAAGCTCGTCGTGCCGGTCGATCTGAGCTATCTGCCGCCGCCCGTTGGTTCACCCGTATCATGCCTCTTTCTTCCGGCAGACCTTCACCTTCGCGTCTGGACGTGGTTTCGCCTGGCCCTGCTTCACACCTTCAGCCTGAAGAAATCCGCCGTCCTGGACGACTACAAGCTCGATCACGAGCTTTCTTTGCGAGTTATCGGCGGATTCCGCCGCATGGCGGCAAACCCCGGCAACTGTCTTCGCCTGGCCCCGATGATGAATGAAAGCGTGGAAGTCGAAAAGTGGCCCCTCGATCTTCACAAAGTTATCGACCGGCGTTAAGCGAAATAAACAACGGGGCGCAATCATGGC
>JAAYVF010000046.1 GCA_012517325.1 Myxococcales bacterium
CAAAGCCCGATGCAAAACGGAAAATCGAAAGGGAACAACCAACTGGACGTGGGTCTATCAGGCCTCGGCTCCGAACTCTACGTAACCAAGGGGACATTTTTGCTGCACAGTTGAGGGGACATATTGCCTAAGTATAAACAAGGGTTTTTTAACCGTTCTTTTCATTCGTTCGGCGGGTCGGCAAACGGGCCGTCGTACCGGCGTCCGGAGCGAGCGTAGATCAGTTATTTCCATACTTTATCATGAAAACACCCATTTAACGACCGCGCCGCCGATCGTCATCACTTGAAAGCCCAGCACGAACCACGTCAGGCGCTTGATCGACCGCAATTGCAGGTCGAAGTTCTCCCGCATCAACCCGCATTCGGCCTTCCGCACGTACAACCCGTTGTGATCGTGCGACGACAACGTCTCTTTCATCGCCATCCGCTCCCCTTCCCGCGCCCGGCGCGATGGTTTCGACCGCCCAAGAAGCAACCCGCTTACCCGTTGCGCCGCTTCACGTCAGATCCTTCCACGGAAACAACGGACTGCATTCGACGTGAAAAATCGCCGAGGCGCGGTAGGACGGCTGATGGGCCGAATCGCGAAACGTCACCCGCAACCGGCCGTTCAGCAGCGCAAACGAGTATTGAAAGACGCCGACCGACAAATCCAGGTTGTGCGCCGCGCCGCCGTCGCCAGTGTAAAACGTCGCCTCGGACGACCGGTCGAAAAGCCGCGCCACATTCGCCCCGCCCGGTCCGTACCGGCCGATATCCGCCGCCGGCGCGCAATAATCCCAAACGACGATCCGCACGAACCGTCCATTGACCCCATAATCCTGAAAGGACGCCGACACCGCGCCCACGTAATCGTCCGGATCGAACAACAAAACCGGTTGCTCATGGTAAAGGCACAGCCAGGAGACGAACGCGGTGCCGCTATCCGGATGAATTCCGTGCGGCAGCCGTTCGGCTTGATAGGCGCCGGGAAGCGAAACCGCCTTGCTGGACTGCAGCAACCGGGCCGTCAGGTATTGCCGATTGTAATGCCGCGCCCGCACCGGCGCCCCGCTGCCGACCGTTCCCGAAAAAAAGCGGCAACCGTTCCGATCGTAATAGAGCGTCATGCGCAAACCCTTTCCGTATCGCGCCGGGAGGCGTCAGAGGGACAATTCGGTCGGCAAGCGCGGCGAGCTTTCCACGCGGATGACCGCCACCGCGCCGTCGTTGGCGTTTTTGCGGAAATCCAACAACAGACTGCCGCGATAATCACCGTTGCGCGGCACGTGAAAAATGAAATCGCACCCCTGCGCGGCGAGGACAATGACGTGCCGGCTGGACAACTCGTGATCCGACGAACCGTCCCCGATGTAGACGAATCCCTCGGCGGGAGTGAACCCAGGGGAGCCGACCTCGTGGTCGTTCGCGCCGCCGGGCATGAACGGCGGATAATTCTGGCCGTTCGCCAGCGCGCGGCACCACAATTTGACCCGCACCATACAGGCGAAAAATCCGCGCTCGCCGAAATCGGCGGCAAGCGCGCCCGCGTAATCGCGCCGATCCACCAGCACGCGCGTACCGACGCTCGTGCCGAACGCCTGCCAGGTCCAGAACACCGCGCCGCTGTGGTGGACCATTTCGGTGAGGCACGGATGAATCCAATTGCCGGGCAGGCTGGCGGCTTTGACATTTCGCAGGAAGTGGCAATTGTCGGCCAAGGCGCTCAGATGTTGGAGCCGGATCCCCTGCCCGACCGCCACCTCGGTCTCGCGCAACCGCTGGCCTTCGTAATCGACGTATTCCATGGTTGATTCACCTGCTTTCGCTAAACTCCAATCGACCCACTTAGAAAGAAGGCGGCGCGAACACCGGCCCGCACTCGACGAGAAATTTGACCGCCGCGGCTAGCAAATCATCGGCATCGGTCGTGTTGTCGGCAAAGGCGGCCCAAAGGCCGCCGCCGTCCGCCTTGCCGACGGAAAACGTGAAAACAAACCGCCCGTCCGCGAAGGAACAGCCGCGGCTAACCTGCTCGGCCGGTCCGTCGGGCGGCAAATAGAGGTGCGCCACTCCCGGCGCGCCGCTCAGGTGGTCGTCCTCCATTCCCGGCAAGTACGAATAGATATCGCCTTTGAACAGCGCCCAGCAATGAATCGACACGATCCGCCCGATAAATCCGGAAGCGCAAAACAAGGGCGATAAAATCCCCTCATAATCACGCGGGTCCACGATGCGGTGCGACGAACCAGGCTCGAACGGCAGCAACAACCAGAAACAGGCGCCCCCCTCCGCGACGGCTGTCGCAAAGCCGCGTGTGCAGTTGCCCGGCAGGATCGAACTCCGGGTGTTTTTTAAAAACGATGCCGCGTTCAGCAACCGGTTGTGCAAATACGCGTAAGTCGGTTTGGCGACCGCCGCCGGATCGGCCTGCCAGCTCAAGCCCTCGCCGTCCCGATACGGAGTCGAACTCATGTTTGCGTCCTCCACCGGCTGTAGTCGCTGATCCGGCCGCCGTCGTAAGGCGAACACCACCAGCCGTAAGCGATTTTGGTTTCCTCGGGAAGCGTTTCGTCGAAGTCCGGCAGCGTTTTGGTCGCCCAGACGCCGCCGTGAAAATCGAGTTGGCGCCGGACGAGCTGCAACGTGACCGCGCCGCTCTCGAAATCGCGCTGGCTTTGCAGAAGGTAAAACAGCGATCGCGAAAAGCCGTCGCCCTGCCAGCTCACGCGCATGTTCGGCAACAGCGAAAGCCCGACGATCGGCAAGCGGACTTCGAGGAGCACCGCGGGTTTTTCGACGAGCGCCAGATAGCGGTCGGCAATCTCCAGCGCGTCGATCTCGCGCCAGATCCAATCGCTTTCGATTTGCAGCACCGCCGCGCCGATCCCCGTTTTGCCGCGCCGCAGACAGCGTTCGTAGCGGGCGGTCCGGGGATTGCGGCGGTACCGCAGTTCCACGCCGTCATAACGCCAGTTCGGCGGATCGAGGCGATGCCGTTGCGAATCCTGCACGACCAGGCTGTCCAAATCCGCCACCGTTTCGCTGTCGGGGTCTTCCCAGGCAAACAATTTGTACGGCGCGATTTCAAAACAATCGCCGCGCACCGCCAGAACCAGGCCTGCATCACGACACAGGTCGGCGATCCAATCGGTGATCAACCGGCGGCGACGATCCAGGAAAGCGCGAAAGCGAAACGGCGTCGTGACCTGGGAAAAGCTCGTGCCGATTTGCTCCGCGGCCACCCCGCCGTAACGGACCAACAGGTCGCGGACCAGATCGACAGGGTCCTCGAGCAGATAGCCGTCCGCCGCGTCCAGATTGCCCCGCGCCCGGATCACGAAAACCTGATCGCCGCGCTCCCAATGGTTGTTTTCCGGGTCCGCCTCGCCGTTCGACCGCAGGAGCGCAAACGCGCCGTTCGGCTGACCGTTGGCCGTTTCCGCCTTGGTCGGGAATTTTCCCCGCCAGGCCGGCGAACCGCGCAAAATGCCGCCGGGAGCCTGCCACTGGGCCACCTCGCCAAGCAGCCCGAGTTGCCCGCCGATGCCGGGATCGGCCAACCGGCAGCCCAACAATCGGTTGCCGGCGTCCATGGCGACCCGGCGATCCACCACCGCCGCGGGCAAGGCAAAGTAGCTGGGCCGGTCGCTCCAATCGCCGTAAAGAATCGGCACGGGTTCGCCGAGCAGGTTGGGATCGAGCAAATCCTGCTCGTGTTCGTCCGTCGCCTGATCGAAGGAACGAAACGGCACGAGACGATCGTGCCGCGCCAGGTAGGTTGTCGCCCGAAAACGGAAGACCTCGGCGGTGATCTCGACGCCGTCCTGCAGCACCTGGCCCCGGAAAAGCAGCGAGTCCTCGTCGAGGGTGTCGCTCGTCGTGCGATACAGCCAGACCTCGACGGGCCGGAAGGATTCGCCCCCGGTCAAATTCGCGTGCAACAAAACGAGCAGTTCCTCGACTTGTTGCCGGCCCAGATGATGACGGGCGATTTCGAAACTGAAATCGGGCAGCACCACCGAGGGCTGCACCCGATCGCCCACCGATTCGCGAATCATCGCCTGCGTGACAATCCGGCATTCGTAAACGCCGGCATCGCTTGCCGCCGGCCCCTGTCGGATGAACACCGACGACGGCCCCACGGCGAAACGACGCCAGGCCGTGGCCGGGTAATGAAAACCCAGCTTCACCAGGAAGCGTTCCCGCGAGACCTCCGTGATGTCGGCGCCGGCCAGCCGCGCCCATTGCTCCCCAGGCAGCAACGCCGGTTCCGCGGGCTCGGCCTCCACGTCAAAGAGCAACGGCCGCCATGCCATGCCTGACCCTCCTTTTCGCCGCCCCGGTCGAAACCGGCGCGGATCGCCCGGCCGCGCGCGACCTCGCCCGAACCGCCGCCAGGTATTCCAGCAAATCCGGCGATTCGAGCAGGGTCGCCAGCAACAGATTGGCGGTGCGGTCGACAACCGCATCGTCGTCGTGCAAATCCGTTTCGCCGGCGGCGTTCCAAATGCCGTGCAGCACCTCGTGCAGCAAGGTCGCCGCCAGACAGCAAAAACCCTGGCCGGTATCCAGTTCGATCCGGCCCTGGTCGTGGTCGGCCCGGCCGAGATAGCCGTCGAGGTTGGCCGACAACCGGACCTCGTAGACGAACGGCCCGATTTTGATCAACGCCGGCGGTCGCGGTTCAGTCATGATTCGCCTCGTCCGAAGGTTTCATTCTCCGGCCTCCTCGATGCGCAGCACCGTCGTGCCGTAATCATCGCCGCGCATGCGCCAATTTTGCTGCTCGTCGCCGAAATAGCCGTACACGGCCAGGCAATCCTCGGTCGGCGCCGCTTCGCTCGACGACAGCGCCTCCACCGATTGCACTTGTTCCGGCTTCAACAAAACGAACACCGGATCGTGCCGGCCGGCCTGCCGGAAAGCCTGCAGCAGCGGTTCGCGCTGGTCGGGACGGAAATCCTCGAGCCGGATTTCGGCGGTGCGCACGTAGACCGGATTGGCGGCGTAGCGCGCGCCGGGTGCGGCGAACAGGCGGGCATATTCCTTGACGCCCCAGGAAAAGTCGGCGGCGAAGTTGTAGGCCGGTTGCACGAACCCCGCGCCCTCACCGATCGCCAGCAGGCGACCGAGCTGGAAAAACGCCGGGCAGCTGCCGAACCCTTCCGGGCCGAAGCTCATTTCCAGCGTCAGCCGGCTGACGTTTTTTCCCGCCAGATCGGCCACGAGCGTCGGCTGACCGGCCAATCGCGTCAGGTTGTACCGGCCGACCGATTCGACGCCGTTCGCCGATTCCGTGCAAATCAGGTTCAACCGCAATTCGCCGGACGATCGCGCGAAGGAATCGAAATTGTGCCCCAGCAAGGCCAGATACCGCAGCGGCACGAAGCGGCCGAAGTCCAAGGTGAGCGAGGCGAAGCCGGTTTGCGCGGACCGCCATTTGACGCCCAATCGCGGGTCCAGCACATTGGCCGCCGGATAATCCGTCTGCCCCCCGACATCGCTGACCGCGGCCGTGTCGCCGCTGAATTCGTAGGCCAGCACGAAGGACGCCGTGGGCGTCATGACGTCCGCCGTTTCCGGCGTATCGCAGTCCTGGAACCGGACGAGCAATTGATACGGCCGGCCCTGGATCAGCCCATGCGAATACGGCACCACCTCTAGGGCGCGCGTCACGAACTGACCCGCCTGTCCCGGCGAGAGAACGAACGGATAAATCTTGTCGTCCTCGTAGCGGATCAGCGGCGCGGTATGCTGGTCGTGGCCGATTTCCCGTATCTTGATCCAGCCGATTTGCCCGGTTGCCGCGCCGGATGCCGGCCCGGAATTGCCGATGATCGCCAGTTCGATGCCCCGGCGATAAACCGCCGGCTCGCCGTTATTCACGATCACGCTGCTGATGACCGGTTCGTCGACATAGGCGGTGATCACCGTCCCGGCCGATTCATGGCCCATCTGATCCAGGTGGGTAACCTTGTAGAGGTAGCACCCGTACGCTTCGAGCGTCTCGTCGAAAAACGCGTGATTGGCGCCGAACAAAACTTCCTTGCCGGCACCGCCGAAACCATCGCGGCGCAAGACGAGCCATTCCTCGGTATTATTGTCCGAGCCGATTTTGGCGGCCTGATAAAGCCGGCTGCCCAGGTAATCGGAATTGGTCGGCAACCGCCAGCCGAGCAGGATCCGTTGGCCGAATTCCTGAAAATAGACCTCGGTATCATCCGGCGCTTCCTCGTCCGGATTGACGAAGCCGCCGCCGTCGGGCGTGCCGTAGGCATAGCCGTTCGCCGACGACAAACTTTGCACGCGCGGATCGACCAGCGGCTGCACCGTGCCCGGATCGGCCGAAAACGCCACCGAATCGTTCGTCAAATCAATCTCGGTCAGACCGGCGGCCGTCCCGACCGCCACGCGGCCGTACCCCGCGATCTCCTCGATACCGTAAGTGTCCTGACGAAGGCCCGCCAAGGCCGTGCAGGACAAGGCGTCGACGGCGTTCACCCCGCCGGGCAGCACATTGAAATTCGCCTGATTCGCCGCATAGCCGCCGCGGCACCGGCCGTTGCTCTCGCCGAGGCCGGGCCGGCTTTCATCGGTCTGGCACGCCCACAGGCCCGAGCGAAAACCGGCGAACACCACGGTCGCGTCTTCCGTCGCCGTAGTTGCCAACGCCAAGGCGGTGATATTCGATCGGGGCATCCCCCGATAGGCCGTGTTGAATTCCTGATGATCGTCCAAAACATGAAACCGGCAATCCATGACCGCCGGACTGTCGTTGCGGACATAGAGGTTCAAGGCAAGAGGGCCGGCCGGCAAGCCGTCGAGGGTCGCCACCGTCTGTCCCGCGCCGTAACCGAAGCCGCCGCCGGAGAGCCGCAACGACGACGTTTCGGCCGCCGGTTCCATGGTGCGATCGAACCGCAGCCAATAACGATCAATCGGAAAGTCGATCGAACCGATTTCCACGCCGTTTTGCAGCGCCGACAACCGGTCCGTCACGACGCCGTTCACCATTTCGCGCCGCCGTTGCAGGGCGATCACCTGCTCGTCGCCGTGCGGAAAATGAATCTGCAGCGACACCTGGCCGACGTGATCGTTCGCGTCGACCGGCCAGGCGGTTTCGAGCGAAACGTAGGCCGTCAACTCCCCGGCGATGAGCGCGTTGCGGCGTAGAAACACATAGCCGGGAGTGCCGTCTTCCTCGGCGGCGGTTTGCATCTGCAATTCGTAAATCCGGCAGGCGGACGCGCCGTGGCGATCGTCCAGCAGCCATCCCGCGGACAGTTCGCCGTCGGCGAAATCCTCGGACACGGTACCGCAGACCGTGGCATCGGCGAGCCAGCCGTTTTTACCCGCGGACAGTTCGGTCCCGTCGTATTTGACGGCGACCGTGTTGCCGCAAACAAAATACAGCCGCGAACCCAGACCGGACACTTTCCGCGGCGACAGATGCCGCCACCAGGGCGCCGCCCGATGCGAAATGCCGGTTTCCAGATCGACGATTTCCGCCTGGTAAATACCCGGCCGCCCGCTGACGCGGGAACAGACCGCCAGGAACCCCGCATGTTCGCCGCCATCTCCGGCCAGACCGTCGCCGTTGAAGCCGTAGATACCGGTCACTTCATCGGCCAGCAAAGCCGGCTGCGTCGTCAGCGACAGAAACGGCTCCCAGTCCGACGGCGTACTGTTCTCCTGCATCGTCCGCCAATTCAGGCGGTACACTCCCCGGCCTTCGTCGGCGAGATACAGGTAGCCGTTCAATTCCGTCGTTTGATGAAAGCCGCCGGCGTTCGGAGAAAAGGCATAGCCAAGCCGCCGATTCGCCGTCAGGTTGATGAGAACCACGTGAACGTCGGTCAGGTAGGCGGCCAGATATTCGCCGGTCATCAGGCGCCAGACCTGAACGTCCCGCACGACATTGGACTCGGGGCCGTCGGTCACGTGCAAGAACGGATCGACCCAGGCCGGTTCGGCGGTTGTTCGATAACCGCGCGTCAGCACCCATCCATTGGTTTCCACGAAACCGCTCCTTTCACTCGAGTGGCGGGATTACAGATACGCGTGGAACAGCTCGTAATTCGGTCCGGCTTCGTTCAACGTCAAAGCCGTTCCGGCCAGCGAAAGCGGGATCTCGGCATCCGCCGGCGCCTCGATTCCCGGCACGTCCAATTCGACCCGGGGCAGGTAGAACGCGTGGATCCGGCCGCCCTCCGTGCCGATTTGCAAAAGAATGCCGACCGATTCCTGCCGGGCCGCGGCGGCCCACGGCGCTTCGCCGGTTTTCAAAAAGCCGTCCAATTCCACTTTCACTTCGCGATCGGTCGGATACAGGTAGCCGGTGGCGACGGCCGAACCGAAACTTTCGTTGCGCAGTTTGACGTTTTCGGTCAACGCGATCTTGGCGCGGGTCACCTCAAACACGCGGTCGTTCAACCGGACCTGGCCGAAAATCCCGGCGATCGCCGCGCAGCACGTCGTCAGGTCGGGGTAATAAGGGGTCAATGCGGTGCCGGCTGGATAATCCTTCGCCGTCGTTGACGCGACGCCGCGGATGACCGACAGGCCGGGGTCTTCCTCGCCTTCGCCCGGAGTGGTCCCGACGACCGTGACGATTTCCGGCGACAGACTCTGCGGGGCGACCTGATAAAACGCCGCGCCGTTTTTCAAGATCGCGGCGTGCAATTCCTCCACGGGAAAAATAGTCGCGTCGGCACCGACATCCCGGGACAACGCCAGCGGACCGAACCGCGCCAGATCCTGGCCCAGGCCGGCCACTTCGATCAACGCCTCCTCGCCCGCCGACGCCGTAAAGGTCCAACTGTTCGGAATCGCGCCCGACACGCATTCGCCGTGGCGATCCAGCGCCCGATGCAGCGTGACGCTGCCCTGCGGGTTCGTCAGCAAAAAGTAGCACTGCGACGGTTCCAGCCGGGTTCCCGCCGCGGGCGCGGCCGGCAACGCCGGCTCCCAGGAAAGGCGAACACGATGATCCGTGGCGAACGATTGCACCTCGGAGATCACCACCGCCTGGCGTCCGTCGGCCGTTTCGATGCCAATCAGGCTTCCCGGGGAAAACGAACCGTAACTGCCACTCGCCAACGCCACGTCGCAACCGGACGTCGTGGGCGCCGTCGCGTTTTGTTCGCCACCGGCTAAGACCGTGGCCGCCGGCGTGGTCCGGATTTCGAAAGTCGCGCCGTACAGCGGATCCAGTTCCGAGGAAGCCGACGACCGGCTGCCGGCAGCCGCTGAGACCGGCGCATCCGCCAAGGTAATCGACCATTTGACTTCCCGTTTGCCGCGCAGACGCTCGCCAACGCTGCGATGATTCTTCCGGTCGCGGCGAACCCGTCGTTCTTCGCTCAGATTGATCACGGCTTCGCGGGCCTGAAACGCGCCGGCCGTCGGCGGGCACGCCGCGCCGTAGCCGCCCGTTTCCGCGACGGCGAACATTCTTTGCCGATAGCCAAGGCTGTAATCGGACATTTCGCTTTCTCCTCTGAAATGGTCGGTCTGATTGGTTCGTTCAACCGCGCTCGATCCGCAGCCCGCGCTCAAGGTAGGGCGCAACCAGCCAATAAGCGTCGACGCTCCACAGCATCCGCCCGGCCCGATCGCGGGCCGCAATCCCCTCGCCGAAACTCTCGACCCCGCGATGGACGGCGTCGGCCAGGTCGCGGTGCCGGCGAACCGCGCCGCGATCCACGGCCTGAAACGCCAGAGCGCGGCGAACCGCGATCGGCAGCGGCGCCAACAACAACAGACTTTTTCCCGCCAGCGGGGTCCGAAATCCCTTGCCCAACCGCAACCGGCTCGCCGACCGGTCAAAGGCGAGAATCGCGGCGGCCCCGCGATACTCTTCGTCGTCGGTCGGACCGATCAAGTGCGCCGCCCCGCCAGCCATGTCGGTTGTCAGCAAGGAAGCCGCCGCGGCCAGGGGCAGGACGTTTTCGGTGCTGCCGCGTTCGGCGGTGACGGAAAATATGCCGCCCAGTTGATCGGTGGGCAGGGCCCAGGGCTGATCCTCGAAAATCGCCTTGCCCCGCCACGTCAGGGTTTGAACGTCCGGCGTGACGTCCAGAATCGCTTGTTCCTGTTCGGCCCCGGACAACTCGGCCCAGAGCGCCGCGCGTTGCGTGCCGGCCAACAGCCGCGTCGCTTCCGCCGCGTCGATCCAGGCGTTTTGCTCCTTGGCGCCCAAGATGCAGTTCATTTCGCCTTCCTTTCGTGTGACGCGAATCCCACGTTTCGCGTCGCGTTACGAGGCCGCCCCGACAGTCCGCGCGATCCGCTCCTCGATCGTTTGCACCAGGTTTTTACCGGCGCCCGCTTCCACCAACTGACGCAGGCGCGACACGTCGGCGTCCAGATCCACCACTCCGAAATCGAGCGGCGGTTCGAGGCGACATTCCGCCGCGAGCGACTCATCGCCCAACCACCGTGCCGCCAGGCGGCAGGTCTTGAGCATGGCGCTCGCGGCGTTGCGCGCGACGTCCGACAGGGCCTGATTGGTGTCGAGAAAATCGAACGCCTTGCTGATGCCCGACTGCAGGCGGCCTTCGCGGACCGAGCCGCGCGACAGGTTCGCCAGCCGGTAGATTTCGTCGATCGCCCGGTCGATCTGCTCCATCAGCAACTGGGCCTGCGTGGCGTCCGGGCTGATGTACCGCGGCGCCGCGCGGCCTTCCGGATACAAAAAGATGCTGGCCGTGCCGAGGTGCGCGATATCGCCGTTCTCGGCGTATTCCTCCGCGCTGCCCTCCGCGACCAATTGCGAAAACGTCTGGCGGTAGAAAATTTCGGAAAGCAGGGAAGACAGGTTTAGGATGTACGCTTGAATGGGTTCGAGATCCTGCCCCAGCCCCTCGCCGGTGAGCGGTTCGCCCGCATCGCGGAATTTCAGCGGCAGAATCGGCACGAGGCCGGCCCGATTGGGCGTTTCGCCGCACGCCTGTCCCTTGCCGTCGAACAACAGGCAGGATGCCGGCGTCCAGAGGCGATACAGCACACCGCCACGGTCGGCGATCTCTGCTCCCTCGAACCGGCGGCGGCTGACCCGTTCGCGCACCAGCGCCATGGTCAGATAGCCGTCGGCATCGGTTTCCCAGTCGCGCAAATCGAGCGGATCGATGTAGTACAGGTACGGCCGCATTCCCATCGCCTGCCGCTCGGCCCAGTTGCGCGGCTCGTCATCGCCGGTGACCGCCGGTTCGTCCACGCCGATCAGCACGAAACCGAGCGCGGCGCTGAGCGGCGTCATGGCGCGGAAGAAGTCGAGCAATCCCGTGCCGCGATGGTCGGCATCGGTCTGCAAAAACTCGAGTCGGGCCGGCAGGCGCAGGGTCCAACGGGAGCGGAACAGATAATTGGCATAGGTATCGCAGATCGGCCGCAGATAATTGAGCAACGTGGCGCGCGCCAGGCGCCTGGTGAAATCGCGGTTGTTTTCCAGGCGGTGCGATTCCAGAGTCTGCCGCACGTAATCCTCGCCGCCGAAATACGCCGCCCGCCACCGCTGCCACCGCGCCGCCATGACCCGATAGGTCGGATGGACCGATTCGATCAGCTTTTGACCGGACATGAAGGGCCTCCTTCGCCCGACCGCCAGAATGGCGGCCGCGCGAAACTGTTTTCGCTTCAATGGATGGGAAGTCGTCTAGCAGGGTGTTGAAAAACACCCTGCGCGCCTCATGGAGGAGGCGCCGTTTTAAAGCTGGGTTGCCGCAACCCCGCGAAAAACGAAGGAAAGCGGAAACCGCGCTTTTCGCTTTCCGCTGTTGAAAAAGTCCAGGAAGGCTTTTTCAACATCCTCCTACGAGTCGCCGTGATCGTAACGAACGCGCGCCGTGACCAGCCCCAGCGCCACGCCATACGGCTTGCGCCAGTTGGTTTCCAACCGTTGCCAATCCGGCCCGCGCCATTCCACCAGGTCGGCCCGGACGGTCTGCGCCAGCGCGGCGCGGGCGGCGGAAAAACCGGCGGCGAGCGCCCGCTCGACATCCGTCGCCAGATTCTCCGTCTGTTCCAGGGCCGAGGCGCGCCACGAATCGCGGGCATAGGCGATCAGGCGGTAAACGAACTCGCGTTCCTCGCGTCCCATCGCCGACTTTTCAGGCAAGGCGCGGCTCTCGCGCAATTCAAAGCACACGGCCGGAAAACTTTTCGCGGTCTCCGGCCAAACGAGGTGTGGATAAACGACCTGGACCGCCGACCGATAAACCGGCGGCTGAATCCCGGCCAGCACGGCTTGGAATTGTTCGCGCAGGGCATGAACCAGGCTTGGCCTTTCCTCCGACATCTTTCACCCCTTCCGATTCGCCGTCTCTCGACGGCCCGCGGCTTAAAAAATCCGCCGATTGCGCGCTTCCTCGCGCCGCAGGATTTCGATCAGCGGCTCGGCGATGGATTCGGCCAGCGCTCGCGGGTTGCGTTCGGCCGCGCCTTCCACGTTGATTTGAATCTGGAAGGTGTTGCCCGGCGCCGGCAGTTCGCCCGTTCGATTCAGTTCGTAAAGCGATGTCGCGCCCAGACGACGCACGACTTCCCGCCGCAGCACGAATTCACCGGTCTGCAAAATCGCCGGGATTTCGTCCGATTTCAGTTCCCCGGCATGATGGCGCTCCCCCGCGACCGTTCCGCCGCCGTGGAAAATGAACGGCATCCCCTTCAGCAGGCTGCCGGCGCCCGCTCCCGCCCCCGAGGTCATCGCCATGATCGCGGCGTTGATGCCCTGGATGATCAGCATCTGGGCGGTGACCGAAATGACCTGCTTCAAGACGTTCTTCCAGGCGCGCTCCCAGTCGTAGGTGCCGTCGACCAACTGGCCGGCGATCCCGTCGCCGATCGTCGAAATGGCGCCGCCGACGCCGGCCTGGATGACGTTGCGCAGCGCCAGCCACTGGCCGGTCAACTGTTCGGTCAACTCGCTCGCCCGCCGATAGTTGCGTTCCACTTCCTGCCAGTCGGTGTCGCCGACCGGCATCACGCCGGACACCGCGCCGGGCCAATTGGGCGCTGTCGCCTGGGCTTGTCCGCCCGCCGGAGCGCTCCCGCCCGAACCCGCCGGAAACAGGCTTTTAACTTCCAGAACCTGGGCGCGAATCGTTCCCAATTCCAGGTTCCGCAGCCGTTCGCCCAGCACCTGCGCCGCGCGTTGGCCCCAGGCCTTCGGATCGGCGCTCGCATCGGCCGGGAACATCCCGGCCGGAGTCGCATCGTTCATGCTCGGTTCTCCGCTCTGGCGCATTCGCCGTTCCACCGGTCACGTATCCGCTTGACCCAATCGCCGACGTTTCCCCGGCGGGTCGCTTGCCCCGGATGAGTCCGATACCACAACACAACCTCGCGCAGATTGCGCATCGTCGCGCCGGCTCGCCACAGGCGCAGCCAGAGGTCCAAATCCTCCGCGACCGGCAGGCTGGTATCGTAACCGCCGACCTCGCGCCATTTTTCTTTGCGAATCAAAACCGTCGGATGATTGAGGAACCAATTGCCGCGCCGCACCGTTTCGTCGTCGATCACCGGCGGATGCGCCGTCGCATCGCCGAACGAACGCCCGTCCCAATGCACCAGTTGCCCGCCCAGCACATCCACTTCGGGATGGTCGGCGAGATACACCCACTGCCGCTCCAAGCGGTCGGCCGTCATCACGTCGTCGCCGTCCATGCGGGCGATCCATGCCGCGCGTCCGATTTCGATGCCGGCGTTGAGCGCCGCCGAGATGCCACGCGGCATCGGAAAGCGAATCAACCGCGCACGGGGATCGCCGGCGATTTCCGCCAGCACGCTCAACGTGGCCTCGTTCCGACTGCCGTCGTCCACGAGAATCAGCTCCCAACGAACCATCGTCTGCCGGCGCACCGACTCCCACATCTGCCGCAGGTAGTCCGCCGGGGTATCGCGCACCGGGCAGACAATGGAAATCCAAGGCGGCAAAGCGGCCGCGAACGCCGCGTGTTGCGCCTCGGCATGCCACGCGCCGTCATGCCGTCGCACCGCCATTTCCCGCGCCCGTCGCCCCCAAAACTCCCGTGCCGCCGCCGAATCCAACGAACGCAAGGCGTCGAGCAATTGCCAGTCGGTCCGCCCGAGAATCGCCGCGCCGTCGCTCGTGAACGGGATCCCGCCGACCGCCCGCGCCACGACCGGCAAACCCGACGCCATGGCTTCCACCAGCGCGTAACTGCCCGTTTCCTCCTCACTGGGCACCAGAACGGCGTCCAATCGCCGATATTCGCCGGGCATGTCCGCCGGCGATACATCGCCTTGAAATTCGACGAACGGCAGCGACCCGATCTCCCGGCGCACCCTTTCAACCCATGGGTTCCAGCGCCCCTTTCCGATAAACCGCAACCGCCAGGCGCCAGGCGCCCAACCTTTCAACGCCGTCAGAAAACCAAGCGGTAATTTTTCCATGCTGAGCCGGCCGATCACCCCGGCGACCAGCGGCGGCTCTTGCCGGACGACGCCCGGCCGGAACCGTTGCAGATCGACTCCAAGCGGCAGGATGCGTAGCGCCGGCCAGCTATCGTGGGTCGCCCGCGAAGGCGAATTGGCGAACACCGCCACCGGCTCGCCCCACGCCGGCCGCAGTGACCGCAAAACGTATTCGCCGTGGATCACCCAAAAAAGCACGCCGCTCACGGGAACGTACCGGCCGTACTCGAATTGCGGGCCGTGATGAACGACCACCTCCGGCGCCAATCGCCGCAGCAAATCCGCCGCCTGGCCGGCCGAAGCATCCGCGAACACCTCTGCGCCGGGGAACGCAAACACGCGCTCGCCGCCCGGTGCGATCACCACCGTCCGCCAATGGTGGCCGCAATGCCCGCACCATTCGTGAATCATTCGTTGCGCCCCGCCGACCGACAGCGGCCAGGGCATGACATGAGCAAGCAGCGGCTTGATTTCGCGCAATGCGTCCGTCACCGCCGTCAAAACAGGCGCCGGGGGAGCGGGAAGAATCCGATTTCTTCCCGCGGGCCGGAAAAGCCGGTTCGCGGCGTCGCGGCTTTCTTGCCAGCCTTTGCGTAACAGCGCCGGCCGCCGCTCGCGCCACCAGCCCGCCGGCACTTGCGTCCGGCGGCCGCGCGCGTTGACAACCCAAACCGTATCCATGCCCTCCCCCGACGAAATATTTTCCGGCGACAGCGGTCAGGCCGTTGCCGCCGCCGACCCGTCCGCTATTCGCTGATCGAAAATTCGACGGCGAAGGACGGCCGTTGCGCGGCCACGCCGTACGCCATGTCCGCCGTGGCCAGCGTGCCGAGCTTGTCCTGCAAGTAGGCGAACTGGACGCGCGGCCCCAGGGCCACCGCGTAGGTGAACGCGTTTTTCTGGAAGTACAGGTTGTGGTACGTGGTCACGCCGCTGTCGACCGTGGCCGGCACGTTGGTCGTCACGAAGATCTTCGCCCCGAGCAGCATGTTGAGCTGGCCCGAAACGATGCCGTCGGCCATCGGGTTGTAATCACGGCTGATCACCGGATCCAACGCCAGCAGCCGTTCCAGGGTCGCCGGGTGAATCACGAAGAAGCGCTCTTCCTCCGGCGCGTCGGCCTCGTTGAGCTGCCGCAGCATCCGCAACAGGTCGGCTTTCAGGTCGTCGCCGGTGTGGCCGCCCGCCTGCACCGCCCCCTGGGCTTCGCTGTAAAGGGTCAGCAGATCGGCGTCGAATTTCTTGGCGATCGCCGCCGCGCCCTCGACGCGGATGAACTCGTCGATCAGGTTGTATTTGGTCACCGCGGCGGCCGCGTCCTCGACCAGAATCGAGGCTTCGACGTGTTGGTCGATTTCCAGCGACACCGCATCACCGGCCGGCTGCTGCAGCGTGACATTTTGTTTCGGCTGCTTGGGATTGGCCGCCATGGCGCCGAGGCGCGGGATCTTCAACCGGTCGCCGCCTTGCAACTGGGCGCTGCGATCGACGGTGAGATCCGCCATCACCAGCTTGCATTTCACCGCGTCCAGCAGCGTCGGCGACCACAACTCGGGAATGTACAGTTCCGCTTCCGCGATCGTGAACGGTTCGTTTGCCATTCGTCATTGCTCCTTTTGTTTCGCCAGCGGCGAATTGCGTCCGGCGCCCAGGTGCTCGAGCAAAGCCTGATGGGCTTGCCGGGCAAAACCGGGATCGGCCATGCGCTCGGCCAGTTTTCCCTGCCGTTTGGCCAAGGCCACCTGGGCGTAACTGACCGGGGGATTCGCCGTCTGGTCGCCGGAGAGCGGCGAACCGCCGCTGCCCGTGCCGCCGCCGGCCGGCGCGGAAAGAATGTCCGGCCGTTCGGCCAGCAGCGCGGTCACCGCATCCGCCAGCGGTTGTCCGTCGAATTGAAAACTGATTTCGTCGTTCTCGCCGGCAACCGGCTGGGCGCGCGACAACAGGTAATCGACCAGCAGATCGCGCGCGCCGCGCACCACGTTCGCCGCGTCCAATCGCTCGGCGATCTGCCGCGTGGCCAACGTTTTGGCGTACCGGTTTTTCCAGCTGCCGACGTCCGCCGCCAAGCGGGCGTTTTCCTGGCGCAGTCCGTCCAATTCGGACCGGTTCACATCGGCGGCCTGCTGCCGCTCCCGCGCCGCCGCCAGTTCCTGTTCGAGCGCCGTCATTCGCGATTCCGCCTCGCCGCGGGTCTTGCGGTCGCGCGCCAGGCGCCGAATGACGATGTTCTCGATCTGTTCCTGCAATTCCGGGTACTGTTCCAGCAGTTCCGGCAATCGCACCGGCCCGGGGCCGTAGTCCACCGTTTTCGGGTCGTCACCCATCGAACACCTCCAAAAAATGTTGATTGTTTCCGTCGTCGCTCCGTGGCCCGGCCCCTGCCGCTCACCAAAACGCCGGCCGGTGCGCGGTCACGTGCAAGGCGTACCGCAGGGCGTCGCAGGTGTGATCGTTTTCCTTTAGCGGAGTTTCGCCGTCCGCGTCGGGATCCCACCGATAGTTGAGCAATTCCTCGATGACCGTCCGGCAGCGGCGATGGACGACCAGACCCGGCCGGCCGGCAATCGAGTGCAGCGCCTTGGCGACCGTTTGAATACCGCCCGCCAGATCGTTGTTCGCGGCCCGGGCCGGCAATCCCGCCTGGCGAAAATGGCGGATGTACGCCGGCGCCGAGGGGTCGCAGTAAAAAGTGCCCGCGCCTCGCCGCGCCGTCAGTTCCCGCGCCCACTTCGCCCAGCTCGTCTCGCCGGGCGACGCGATCAACACCTGCCGGGCGACGACTTCCTCGACGACCATCCAACTTCCCAAGGCGTCGCGTTGCAGGCAGAGAATCGCGCCCGGATGGCGAAAACCCCAATCCACGCCGTAACGCGTCTCGACCGCCTCGTCCGGTTCCCGGTCCACGATGTGCAAGGCCGGATCAAATTCGCCGTAGATCTGGCCGACGAACGCGTCGAAGCTCGCCTCGTATTCGCGGCGGAAGTAAATCTCGGGCAGTTCCCGCGCCGCCTGCGCCACTTCCTGCGCCAAGCCGGGAATCAGCAGGTTGTCCAGCGTGCGCCAGGAATGAACGCTGAAATCCGGCTCGCCGGTCCAGGCTTTTTGCACGATGTAGCGATAAAACCAGTTGTGGCCGAGCGGCGTCGTCGAAAAGACGGCCCAGCCCCGACGGTCGATCAGCCGGTGCCGCAAACCGCCCAGCCAAGCCTCTTCCTTGGCGCGCGCCGCCTCGTCGAGCCAAAGCCCGTCCAGGCCGGCCGCGACCAAAGCCTCGGGGCGCTCGGTGGTTTTGAATTCGATCAGGATATCGCCCTTGAGCCACAGTTCACGGTCGCCGGCGTGATACTCGCTGACCGGCGTTCCGCCCAGGCCGCCGAGCACGTCGAAAAGTTCATACGTCTGGACCTTGCCGATCGCATAGGTCGGCGCCGCGCACCAATAGTGCAATCGCCCGTTTTTCCGCAGGCGATCCAGATATACCCGTTTGATGAATTCCCGCGCCGCCGCGTAGGTCTTGCCGCCGCGCACTCCGGCGGCCAGCGCCGCAAAACGCCGACTCTCGCGGTGAAAACGCAATTGGTGCGGATGCGGTCGATATCCATCGAATAGCATGAGTTCCCATTCATTCCGCCGTGGATCTGTTGATCGGTTTTCGCGCCGGCCCTGCGTCAGTGTTCGTCTTCGGCCGTCTGGTTGACCGAAAGTTCCGCGTCCAATAAATCGAACGCCTGCAGGAGACGCGCGTCCTGGTCGAGGGTGCCGCCCGCCCGCGGCAGTAAACTGTGTTCGCGATAGCGCCGGTAATGCTTGATCGCCAGAATCGTTTCGCGTTCGATGAGCCGCCAGGGGCAGCGGTTCACGATCTGGCCGCCGAAAGTGTCGCGGTACGGCCGTTTGCCTTCGCCGTTGCAATTGCGCAGTTCGCGCAGCTTTGTGTTGCATTGGCGGCAGGAAATTCCGCGCGACTTTTTATCCTGGAAAAATCGCGCGGCGAAAATCAGTTTTTTATTTCGCCCTCGTTGAGCAGGCTGATTTCGCGTACCGCGTTCAGGATTTCCCGGTAAAGCCCGCGGAACCGCAACGGCAGTTGATCGCGGACCGCCAAATAATCCGCGCCGTTTTTCACGGCTTTTTGCCCGACCCAGAGGTTTTCGATTTTCAGCACGTGGGCGCCGAAGATCGCCGCGTCGATCGTCGGGTTGGCGTCAACGGTAACCTGTCCCGTGGCGGGATCGTAGCGGGTTTTGAATTCGTCGTATTTTTCCGCTTCGCCTTCGGTCAAGGGCCGCAGATGAAAGATGAGCGACGGATAGGACGGATCCTTGGCGGCTTTGTCCCGTTCGCCATCGAAAAGCGGGAGGTATTTTTTCACGACGGTGCCGATCAACGGTTCGATGTTCATCGTTTTGGCTCCTAATTGACGGTAAGATCGTTCAGCAGCGCCTCGTAAGCGGCGAACAATTTTGTTTTGCGATCCGGGATCAGCCAATCGCTCGTGCCGTCCTGCCAGCGCACCCGTACCCGCTCGCCTTCGATTTCGACGATCCGCCCCCAGAGTCCGAAATCGCGGTCGTGCAACAAATCGCCGGATAAATAGTGATATCGAATCATCGTCTCTCCGCTCCAGGGCCGTTTCCGATCAACCGGCACCGGTGTTGGTTTTCCCGTCGGTCGGCAGCAATGCGGCCGGAATATTGATAATCGGCGCGGTTTGCTTTCCGGCTTTCTGCCAATTGTATTCGTAGACTTTCAACAAATGACTGACCAGGTAGCCGATC
Organism: Myxococcales bacterium; assembly: GCA_012517325.1. Lineage (NCBI taxonomy): Bacteria > Pseudomonadati > Myxococcota > Myxococcia > Myxococcales > Myxococcales bacterium. The sequence goes on from JAAYVF010000046.1 coordinate 19,202, forward strand.
GCATTGGCTGCCGGCGCTTGGATTTCGCCGTTTTTCAAGCGTTCCAGCGTTTCGATCAGGATCGGCGCCAAATCCTCCGGTCCGGATATCTCCATTCTATTCCGCCTATCGCGCGAACGCCTGAGCACCCGGCGTACCCGGTTTTTGCCGATCAACGCATTAGTGATATTGGATATTCGGTCGCATCGACCACTTCGAGGTTACCTTTTTTATATCATGTTTGTCTCACCTTGTCAATTTAATTTATCAACATTAGAAAAATATTCCGCGCTTGCGGAATTCCTCGCGCAATCGCCATTCGATTTGCCGCACTTGCCGATAAGCGGTCGCCCGACTGCAGGTCAGAATGTGCTGCATTGTTGATATTTCCTCCCCTTTGCGAGCGAGGAGGAAACCAACATAAGCCTGGCGTTCGAGCGGCAACAGCGCCCCCTCCAATACCTGACCAATCGCCACCAGGCCGAGTCCCTCGCTCTCCGCCTGATCGTTCCGGTGATTACCCCGGTGATCGACCCGACCGCCCAACGCCGCCGTTTTGTTCGGCCATCCCGAACCGCAATATCCGCTTTGTCGCAACAGGTATTCCAAAATCTTGCCGCGATTCATGACTCCGAGTCCCCTTTATTGATTAATTCCCCTCCCCCGACCGGGTAAACAGCGAAATTTTCAAAACCGACAACAACCCTTGCGCTTTGCTTTTTACCGTCTGATCCAAAGCCTCGCTGTTGACCATTGCCGTCAAGACCTCGATTAGAAACGCGATTTCGGAGGTTGGCAGGGCAATCTTCTTTGGTAAAAACGAATCAGTCGTCAAAACCGCCTCCTTTCACGATTCAGTGAACCGCCCAATCATTCGTTTCTTTCAGAAAAATCGTCGCTTTTTACACACCGCTTGCTCAAACGGGTGACCTTGTGTAAGTTACAATCGTCAAATCGGATACAAATTCGGACGGCGCACAATGCTGACGATGAATGGATCGAACGTCCTGAATATCAATGCGATACGGCTGATATCCCAATTCCGCGAATTTGTTTGGGCGAAAATTCACTTTTCGTTGAAATTTCGATTGAAACTCGATCAGACTGAGAAATTCTTTGCTCGCGGCCGGCCTGGCCAAAAACAACTGTCTCCTCCCAAGCGAGGGAATCCAAAACTGTCGAGATGGGCCGAAAGAGGCGCATTTCCGCACCTGCGGCCGCGACATTTCCGACAAATGGCGATTTTTCGCCTGACAATAAAGAAAAGGACGTTGACTTATTATCGTACTATAGTACGATTTTGTCAAGCAAAATATACCCAATTAATATTTATTAATTAATTGAACGGAATCATGGAAAACATTTTATCGCGAATCACCGAATTAATTGATCGTTTCGCCAACGGTCACATTGCGCAATTCGCCCGGTTGACCGGACTGAAGGATGCGGCGATCCGCGCCTGGTTCAACCGGCGCGACGCCAATTTGACCGCCACCAGTATCTTACGGATTTGTCGCGCCACCGGGGTCAGCGCCGATTGGCTTTTATTCGGCAAACCGCCTTCCGCCGATTCGCCAACCAAACCCGCCTTACGCCCCTGGCACGTCCCTTCGCGCAACGACTCCGCCTCATCGAATCGGCAAACCGAAATACCGCGGCTTCTCCAATCGGCCGATTCCCACGGCTTCATCCTGACCGTTCCCGACGATTATCAGCGCATGATGCCGTTCATTCAGCCCGGTTCTTTCCTGCTGGTCATTCCAGACTCGCCGTCTCAGGCCGGACAGGTCCTGTACGTGCAGAACCGCGACCAGACGCTGGTCGGCCGCTTTCAACCGCTGGCCGGCGGAAAACGCCTGCTATCCTTCGACAACCCGGAATACCCGCCGCAGCCGTTGGAAAGACGATGTCTGGTTCTCGGCATCGTCAAAGAAGTGAGTCGGCGTCTGTAAAATTCTTCCGGACGCGAACCGGCCCCAACACCCCTGCGAATCGGTCACCCGGTGGCGATAACCCAGGTGTGCTCCGATACAATTCTGCTATACTGCGCAAAAATACCGTAAAGGATCCGGCCATGACCCACTGGGCTGAAATATCCCGTCGTTTTCAAGACGAACTGCTGCTGCCGTTGAAACCGCTCGCCCTCTACTATGCCGCCGAGAAACCGGCGGACGCTCTCGGTTACGAAGGTATCGGCCGCGGCAAATGCATCGTCTCGCTGGTTTACCGCGCCGCCCGTAAAAATTGCGCCGCCGCCTTCGACCTTGCCAATCATGGTTGTCCCGGCGCGGGTTTGTATCTGGGCTATCGGAAGATGTCCGAGCGACCCGACCTGCATTATTTCCTTTCCTGCGGCATCGCAGGCAAAATGGAAGGCGAGCGGTACATCAAAACGCCCGAACTGGCCCGCGTTCGCCTGGACGGAATGCCGTCCTTCGCCGCACCGGCGCCCTATTGCATCTTTCAGCCGCTCGAGCAAATTCCCGCCGGAACGGAACCCCTGGCGGTGATTTTTCTGGTGCCGCCCGACATTCTATCGGCCCTGGTCATCCTGGCCGATTTCGCCAATCCCGAGAACGAATCGAATACGGCGGTTCACTTCGCCTCCGGCTGCGGCCATCTGGTCGCCTGGCCAATCGCCGAAGCCGCGCGGCCGCATCCGCGAGCGGTCTTGGGAATGTTCGACATCTCCGCCCGGCCGACCGTTCCGCCGGAAGTCCTGAGCTACACGATCCCGGCCGCTCTTCTGCGGGAGATGGCCGCCAATCTCGACGAGAGCTTTTTGACCACCGACTCCTGGAAAATCGTCAAACGGCGGCTGGCGCGTCAGGAAAAAACCGCGGAACTTTGATTCGTCCACTGCCTGGAGATTGAAATGCTGCGCGAGATTCCCAGCCGGACGAAAATATTCATCATGGTGACTTCCATCGCCTTGCTCGTCCTGGTGAACGGTATCTATTCCATCTATCAAATCGAGCAGATCAAAACCGAGTTCCAACTCGTCGCCGACAACGATCTGCCGATGTCCACGGTGATCACGCAGATCACGCTCACCAACTTGGAATCGTCGCTGCTGCTGGAAAAGGCGCACGGCCTTTCCTTTAGCCTGACTCCCGGCGACGAGCATCAATTGCTGGCGCAGCTCCGCGAGGATTTGAAGCAGTCCGGCAAGGCTTTCCGCTTTACCGTCAATTCCAGCCGCAATCGCCTGAAGCGCTCGATTCTGACGGTGGAAAGCTACCGCGGCAGCCGCCGGCACTCGCGCCTGTTGACCCTGTTGAACGTCCTGGAAAAGAAGCATTTGCAATTCGAGCAGGAAGCCGGAAGGATGATCGACGCCATCGACCGCGACGACCGACCGGAGACCGAAAAGCGCTATGCGCTGGCGACCGCCGAAAAGAACGAGCTGCAGAAAGCCCTGACCCACATGTTGTCGGAAATCGAAAGTCTGACCACGGTTTCTTCGGTCAGCGTGTTACGCAACGAAAGCGACATGATCCGCAACAAGGCCCTGGCCACCTTGCTCACCTTCGTCATCGGTTTGTGGATGGTGATGCAAATCAACCGGATCATCCTGGAAAGAGACCGGGCGCAGTCCAAGCTGGAATTCCTGGCGATTCACGACCCGCTGACCGGCCTGTACAATCGCCGGCATTTCATTTCCCGGCTGGCCGAAATGCTCAACGGCTCGCTGCGTTACGGTTACGACGTCAGCCTCTGCCTCTGTGACCTCGATCATTTTAAAAAAATCAACGATACCTACGGCCACGTCGTCGGCGACGAAGTGTTGCGGCGTTTTGCGCAAATCATTTCGCTGCAAATCCGCCGGGAAGACATTGCCGGCCGCTACGGGGGCGACGAATTCGTCATCCTGTTCCCGAACACCGATGCCGGTTCCGCGCAACTGGTGCTGGAGCGCATTCGCGAACAATTCGCCCAGGAAGTGTTCAACCTTCCCGACGGCCGGACCTGCTCCCTTTCCGCGACGTTCGGCGTCGCTGACTTCGACCGGCAAATCCCCGAACCGAGCCTGATGATCGAATCCGCCGACCTGGCCCTGTATGAAGCCAAAAAGCTGGGCCGGAACCGGGTTGTCGCCCAATCGAATTCGTTCAGCCTCGGGTAATGCGGCGCGGCGGTTCTGGCTTTTACCGCCCCGGCATGCTAATTTTTTACTCAAGCAGTCAGGAAAGGAACGCGCATGCGGTTCGTGTCGGGAGCGGCGGATTGCGCCTTGATCATTCCGACCCGCGATCGGGCCCTGCGCCTGCTTGATACGCTATCGCGCATCGCCGCGACCGACGGACCCGCCGTCGAAATCATCGTGATCGACAACGCCAGCGTCGACGGCACGCCCCAGCGGCTGGCCGCCGATTATCCTCAGGTCAAGGTGATCACCCAATCGAAAAACCACGGCACGGCCGGCCGCAACGACGGCGTCCGTCATGCCGAATCGCCCATTATCGTCCTGCTCGACGACGACAGCGGCCCGGCGCCCGGCACGCTGGAAAAACTGATCGCGGCCTTGCGCGACCCATCGCTCGGCATCGCCGCCTGCCCGGTCCGCCTGCCGAACGGCGTCTGGGAAGAAGGCGGCAGCCGGCACGTTCATATCGGTTGCGGGGCGGCCATGCGGCGCCGCATCTTTCTGGACCTGGGCGGGTATCCGAACGAATACGAAACCTACGTCGAGGAATACGATCTGGCCTATCGGGTGCTCGCCGCCGATCTGCGGGTGGAATACCTGGATGGCGCGGCCGTCTGGCATGAGCCCGCGGCGCGAGCCTCCTACGATTACATGGTCGAAAAGCTGACCGCCAACAACGCCTATCTGGCGACCCGGTTCTATCCCTGGGACGAAGCGGTGTCGTTCATCGCCTGGACCGTATATCGCTACAGTGTTTTTGCCGCGAAGCGCGAGGCGCAGACCGGATTTCGGCGGGCCATGGAATCCTTGCCGGAAAAAATTCTGCGGGGACAAGCCCAGCCGCATCCTTTGCCGGAGCGGGCCTTGGATTTCATCCTGCCGCACCGCGACACCGCGCGGGCTTTTTACGAATTGCATACCGCCGGTACGACGCAAATCGCCTTCCTGCGCGCCGGCAAGGAAATTCCCGGCTTGATTCGCGCCGCCCGCAATGCCGGATTGAAGGTCGAGGCGATCTACGAACCGGACGACGGTCTATTCGGAGGGGTCGACCAGCTTTTCAACGTACCGATCCGGCCATTTTCAGAAGTCACCCCACAAATGAACGCGCGCCTGGTCATCGGCGGCACCAGCCCCGGATTTATTCGCAATACGCTCGAATTGGCCGCCAAACACCGGCTTCCGGCCCCGGCTGTCCCCTAAATTTCTTTTCATTTCATAGAGTTCTACCATTGAAATTGTTAAAATAAATACGTTCATTTTCCTTGGATTTCCTCGCTCAGGCGTGTTATGTTTTTTTCAGTAACATCTAAGGTTTCTACAGCGTCGCGATCAGCCGGACCGTTTGGGAGCGGGGGGCGGCCATGAAAGCGATGTCCGAGTTGTTGATCAGCCATGAAAATTGGCTGATCGAGCACATCATTCAATACGCCAAGCAGCAACATTATTTTTCCTCTATGCCCAGCCTTCCTATGGCCTGGCGGCAATTGGTGCAAAGCATCACCGGCGCCATTCTGGAGGCAGTCGCGCTTTCGGAAGAAGCGCCCGAATTCGGCCCCGACCAATCGAACAACCAGGGAATCGCCGCGATCGGCATTCGCGAAGCGCGAAAGCATCGCGAACGGGGCGTGGAATTGCGTATGTTTCTCGGGATGTTCATGTACGTCCGGCAAAGCTACCTGGATCTGATGCGCCAGGCCGATTTTCCCCGGGAAACGGAAGAGCGGTATCGCTATTTCGTGAAGCGTTGCTTCGATCACATCGAATTGGGATTCGTTTCCGAATGGGTACAGCATTCGGAGGAAGAAAAACTGCGCGAGCTGCAAACCGTCAACCGGCAACTGGCCGGCGAAAAAAGCAAGTACTCGGCCTTATTCGAAAGCCTGCCCCACCCGATTCTGCTGATCGACGCCGGAAATCGGATCGAAAGCCTGAATCAAGCCGCGACCGAGTTGATCAAATACGCCGCCTTGCCGGTCAAAGAAAAAAAACGACGCGAGCGCACCCGGGCGGCCGGCCCGAAAAATGAATCGCCGGAGCCGGTTGAAAGATCTACGATCGGCCGGGGAGTCGGCGAGCTCTGGCCGTGGCTGCGCCCGCTGGTGGATGAATTCCGGCAAAGCGAGCGCGACACCGGCATGTCGACCGTTTCGGTTCTCCTCGGCCGGCAACAACATTACTTTTCGGTGATCCTGACGCGCTCCAAGGACCTGCATGGCGATCAGGCCAATTGTATCGCCATTTTGTTCGACATCACCCAATTGCAGGAAACGGAAAACGCGCTCCGCGAATCGGAACATCTCTATCGTGCCCTTTTCGACAACGCCGGCGACGCCATTTTCTTTTACGACCTGGCGGGACAAATCCTGGAAGTCAACCGCGTCGCCTGCGAGCGTTTGGGTTACCCGCGGGAGGAATTGCTGCGCCTGAACATCGCCGACCTCAACGCGTCCGCTTTCGCCACGGAAATACCGGAGCGCCTGGAACTGGTCCGCCAGACCGGCACGGCCGTTTTCGTCACCGAACATCGGTGCCGCGACGGGCGGGCGATCGCCGTCGAAGTCAATGCCCAACTATTCGACTATCACGGGCAGCCCGCCGTCCTCAGCATCGCCCGCGACATCACCGACCGCAAGAAAAACGAACAGGCGTTCCGGGAAAGCGAGGAGCGCTACCGCCAGCTCGTCGAGTACAGCACCGACGTGATCTACCGCACCGACGCCGACGGCCGGTTTACCTACGTCAATCCGATGACCGAGCGGCTGTTCGGTTTCGACAAATCCGAGATACTCGGCCGCGGCTATCTGACTTTGGTCCATCCGGACGAGAAAGAAAAAGTCCGGGATTTTTACCTGCGCCAGGGCCGCGAAAAAATCACCAACACCTATTTTGAATTTTCTTGCCTGACGAAAAACGGCCGGCGAATCTGGATCGCCCAAAACGTCCAATTGCTGCTCAACGAAGGGCGGCGAACCGGATTCCAGGCGATCGCCCGCGACATTTCCGCGCGAAAAGAGCAGGAAACCGAGGTGTTGCACGCCAAGGAAACGGCGGAATCGGCCAGCCGCGCCAAGAGCGAATTTTTAGCCAACATGAGCCACGAATTGCGCACGCCGCTCAACTCGATCATCGGTTTTTCGGAAATCATGGAAGCCGAAATGGGCGGGAAATTGTCGGAAAAACAACGCTGGTATTCCCACAACATCAAAAAAGCCGGGCAACATTTGCTGCGGTTGATCGACGATATTCTCGACCTCTCGAAGGTCGAGGCCGGCAAAATGGAACTACAACGCGGCGTCGTCAGCCTTGCCGAGCTGATGGAAAGCGCCATGGTCATGTTCCGCGAACGTGTGCTGAAACATCACATTACCCTCAATCTGGATTTCCAGCCGGAGATCGTCGCCCTGCGGATTTTCGCCGACGAAAGAAAGATCAAACAAATTCTGTACAACCTGCTCTCCAACGCGGTGAAATTCACCCCGGACGGCGGCGAAATCACCTTGCGCGCCGCACAGCGGGGCACGGACCTGATCGTCAGCGTGATCGATACCGGCATCGGCATCCGGCGCGAGGATCAGGCGCGGATTTTCGAGGAATTCGAACAGGTCAAAAACGCCACGGTTCGCGATCAACGCGGCACGGGATTGGGCCTGGCGGTGACCAAAAAGCTGGTCGAACTGCACGGCGGCCAGATTCAAGTCAGCAGCGACGGCGAAGGCAAGGGAAGCATTTTCACGTTCTCGATACCTTTGCTGCCGCCGCCGGTCGTCAAGCTGGACGAGATCGAGGAGGTCGTTCTGGAGCCGGCGACCTACGAACTGTCGCCCGAGGCGGCCGACGGTTCGCGCCCCCTGATTCTCGTCGTCGAGGACAACCGTCCGGCGAGCGATCTGCTGGCCGAATATCTCGAGGATGCCGGCTACGCCGTGGCCCGTGCCTTCGACGGCAACCAGGCGCTCGAACTGGCCCGCCGGCTACGGCCGATGGCGATCACGCTGGATATTTTTCTGCCCAACAAGGACGGCCTGCAGGTGCTGGCCAAGCTCAAATCGTTGCCCGAGGTCAAGGACATTCCGGTGGTCATCGTTTCGATTTCCGAGCGGCAGCAGCGCGCTTATACCCTGGGCGCCATCGATTGGCTGGTCAAACCGGTCGATCGCGAACAGTTCGTCCGGATCATCAACAGTTTTCGCGAAGGACGCCATCGCAAGAATCAATCCCTGTTGATCATCGATCACAACCCGCAAATCGTGAATCACATCGTCAGTCTGTTGCAACCGTATCGGATGCAGATCATCCATGCCGCGGACGGCGGCACCGGCATCCGGCTGGCTAGGGAAAGGCATCCCGATTTCATCATCATGGAATTGGCGCCACCCATGATGAAAGGATTGGAAATCGCCGGACAATTAAGAGATGATGAGAACACCAAAGAGATACCGGTCATGATTTACACGATGGAGGAATTGACCGTCGCGGACAAGCGCCGGATCAGCCGCCACGTTCAGAACATCAGCACCAAGGCCGGGCGGGACCGTTTGTTGGATGAATTGGATAAAATCAGCGAGATAAAAAAAGCGAGAGTGTGATACCGCCGGGGGGGAAGCCGCCATGCCGGGCAAACAAGTTTTACTCATCGAAGACAACGAACTCAACATGCTGCTGGCAACCGAATTATTGCAGTTTGCCGGATTTGCCGTGCTCCAAGCCGGAACGGCCGAGGAAGGGATTCGGCTGGCGAAGCAAAACCGGCCGGATTTGATTCTGATGGACATCGCCCTGCCGGGAATGGACGGTCTTTCCGCGACGCGCGTTTTGAAGGCAGAGCCCGAGACCAACCACATCCCGATCGTGGCCATGACCGCGCATGCCATGCTCGGCGATAAGGAGAAGGCCCTGGCCGCCGGGTGCAACGGGTACATCACCAAACCCATCGACGCCCTGGAATTCGCCAATACGGTGGCCCGGTACATTCTGGCTTGAGCCGACCGCTTCCGATCCGGCCGCGAATGGAGTATGTTGAACGCGGAAGGGTATGCCGATGGCCAAGCGATCGATTGCCGGTTGGATAGTGATTGTCTGCTGTTTCTTCCTTGGACAGCCGTTTTTCGCGTTTGCGCAGGACGACGATTCCCCCGAGCCGCTGGCGACCGAGCAGGACGCGCAATTCACCCTGAGCAATCCGGTACTGGTCAATTCCCCGTGGGCGGTCGATTCGTTCGCCCAACACGGCGGCAACGTGCAGTGGTCGGCTTTCCAAGGCACCTTCCTGACCGGCGAACACGACCTGCTGCTGACCGGCGGTCTGACCAGTTGGCAGGATCGGCTCAACTTCGGCGGCGATCTGAGCACCGGGCAATTCAGTTCGACTCTGGCTTATCGCTACAACGGGATTCTCGGCGGGATCGTCCGGCCGGTGGCGCGTTTCACCGCCGGCGCCGGCCAATGGTACGATCAGGTCAACGGCCCCGGCTTTCTGGGTTATGGCGACGGTTGGACGGCCTTTGCGCGCCCGGAAGCGGGGTTGGAATTCGTCTATTCCGGCTATGGCCTCGGCGTAACCGTAAGTTACGTCAAAACCTACGACACCTACCAACTCATCATGATGCACGACGACAAATACACCGGTGGGCCGTTCGCGCCGCAACCGGGGCACAACAATCTCGATCAGTGGCTGCTGAACATTTACCCGATCATCGAAAAGTAGAATCAGCCGCGCCGCGCGAAGTTTTCTTCCAATAGCGCGCAGACGGCGTGCATGATCGCCGTATGCACTTCCTGCACCAGGTAGGTTTCCTTGACGCCGACCACGAGCGGCAGGTCGCAAAGTTCCGCGAGGCGGCCGCCGTCGCGGCCCAACAGGCCGATGACTTTCAGGCCCTTGGCTTTGGCGACGCGCGCCCCGGCCAGCACGTTCGGTGAATTGCCGCTGGTCGAGATCGCCCAGGCGATATCGCCCGGCTTGGCCAGCGCCTCGATCTGCCGGGCGAAGATTTCCTCGTAGCCGTAGTCGTTGGCGATGCAGGTGACGACCGAAGGATCGGTCGAAAGCGCGACGGCGGCCAAGGGCGCCCGATTGTCCCGAAACCGACCGACCAATTCGCCGGCCAGGTGCTGGGCATCCGCGGCGCTGCCGCCGTTGCCGAAAGCCAGCACCTTGCCTCCGCCGGTGAGCGCGGTTTCCAGCCAGGCCGCCGCCTGCAAAATCCGGGCTTCGTTCGCGGCAAAGAAGCGGATTCGCAAATCCGCGCCTTGATGGGCATAGGTCAACAGGTCCATCGCCGTCGCGCCTCCCGCTTTCGCCTGCCTTACAATTTATCCAGCGGATTGAGCGGCCGCGAATTGCGGCGCAAGCGGATTTCGTCGTCCAGCCAGGCGGCGAACTCGCGGAACGGCAGGGTCTGCTGTTCCTTGATGCCGTACCGGCGATGGGTGACCGCTTCCGCCTCTTTTTCACGCGCCCCGAGCACCAGCACGTTCGGCACTTTTTCGGTGGCGGCGTTGCGGATTTTTTTATTGAACGAGTCGCTCGAATCGTCGACCTGCACGCGCACCAGGCGTTCGTGCAGTTCGGCTTCCAGCCGATGGGCGTACTCGTACAAATCCGGCGCCACGGGCACCAGCCGCACCTGCACCGGCGCCAGCCAGGTGGGGAAGGCGCCGCCGTAATGCTCGATCAAAAAGCTGATGAACCGCTCGTGCGTGCCCAACGGCGCGCGGTGGATGATATAGGGGCGTTTTTCCTGGCCGTCGCGGTCGACGTACTTCAGATCGAATCGGAAGGCGCTGGTGAAATCGAGTTGGTTGGTCGAAGCCGTTTCCTCGCGGCCGATCACGTTGCTGACCTGGAAATCGACCTTCGGACCGTAGAAAGCCGCTTCGCCGGCCACTTCCTCGTAGGGCAGACCGATCTGCTTGAGCATTTCCCGCATGATGGCGATGGTCCGTTCCCACAATTCGATGTTGTCGACGAACTTGTCCTTGTTGATGTCGTGGATCGACAGCCGCACCCAATAGTTGTCCATGCCGAACAAGTTGTAATAGTACTTGTGCAGCTCCATGACCTTGATCAGTTCCTCGAGCAGTCTTTCCTCGTCGACGTACAGGTGCGCGTCGTTCATCGTCATGCCGCGCACCCGCAGCAGTCCCGCCAGCTCGCCGGATTTTTCAAACCGGTAAACACTGCCGTATTCCGTCAACCGCAGCGGCAGGTCGCGATACGAGCGAGCCACCTGCCGATAGATCATGTGATGGTGCGGACAGTTCATCGGCTTCATGTAGTATTCTTCGTCGTCGAGGATCATCGGCGGGTACATCGAGTCTTTGTAGTGCGCCAGGTGCCCCGACGTCCGGTACAACGCGGCGTTGGCCAGGTGCGGGGTGTTGACGAAGCTGTAGCCCTGCTTGAATTCCGCCTCGTACGCCAATTTCTCCAGTTCGCGCCGCAGGATGCCGCCGTTCGGCAGCCAGAGCGGCAAGCCTTTGCCCACTTCCTCGGCGATGGTGTAGATCTGCAGTTCCTTGCCCAGTTTGCGGTGATCCCGTTCCTGGGCGAGCGCCCGCCGCTTCTTGAACAGTTCCAGTTCCTCGCGGGTTTCAAAGGCCAACCCGTAGATGCGGGTCATCATGATGTTGTTTTCGTCGCCCCGCCAATAAGCGCCGGCGATCGTATCGAGTTCGAAGGACTGCGGATCGATCTGGTTCGTGTTTTCGACGTGCGGGCCCTCGCACATATCGGTGAACGCGCCCGACTGGTAGAAGCTGATGGCTTCGCCCGCGGCGATGTACTCGCGGCACATTTCCACCTTGTACGGTTCGTTGCCGCTCTCCAGTTTTTGCAGGGCTTCCTCGCCGGGCAGCTCAAAGCGTTGGAAGGCGATGTTCTGCTTCACCAGGTGCTTCATCTTCTTTTCGATCTTCGGCAGTTCCTCCGCGGTGATCGGCTCGGGAAAGACGAAATCGTAATAAAAACCGGTATCGACCGGCGGGCCGATGCCGAGTCGGGCCTGCGGATAGAGTTCCTTCACCGCGGTGGCCAGCACGTGGGAGAGGCTGTGACGAATGCGATACAGTTTTTCGTTGGTTTCTTTTTTCACGACGAATCTCCTTCTATCCCCATACCTCGGGGTTGAAGGTCACTATACCTTTTTTAGTGCGGTCGCTGTCAAGCTTTTGCGGCGCCTTTGAGCGCTTCGGCTTGGAAGTGGGCGATCAACGGATCGATCACGGGATTCAGACTGCCTTCCATGATGCGATCGAGATTGTAGAGGGTCAGGTTGATGCGGTGATCGGTCAGGCGGTTCTGCGGAAAATTGTACGTGCGGATGCGCTCGGAGCGATCGCCGCTACCGACCTGCGAGCGGCGCTCGGCGGACATTTTCGCGTCCTGTTCGGCGCGCATTTTATCGAGCAGGCGCGCCTTCAGAATCATCAGGGCCTTCGCCTTGTTTTTATGCTGCGATTTTTCGTCCTGGCAGATGACGACCAGCCCGGTCGGCAGGTGCGTCACGCGCACCGCGCTGTCGGTGGTGTTGACGCTCTGTCCGCCCGGCCCCCCGGCCCGCATGACGTCGATGCGCAAATCCTTTTCCGGCACGGAGACTTCCACCTCGTCCGGCTCCGGCAAAACCGCCACCGTGACCGCGCTGGTGTGAATGCGCCCCTGCGCCTCGGTTTCCGGCACGCGCTGCACGCGGTGTACGCCCGATTCGAACTTCAGGCGGCTGTACACTTTTTCGCCGCTGACCTGGCAGATGATTTCCTTGATGCCACCCAGGCCGGTGGCGTGCGACGACAGCTCTTCGATTTTCCAGCCCTGCTCTTCCGCGTAACGGCTGTAGAGGCGGAAGAGTTCCCCGGCAAAGAGCGCCGCTTCCTCGCCGCCCGTGCCGGCGCGGATTTCCAGCAGGATGTTCTTTTCGTCGTACGGGTCTTTGGGCAGCAGGAGAATTTTCAGGTCGGCGGTGAGTTTCTCGACTTCCTGTTCGAGCGGTTCCAACTCTGATTTTGCCATTTCGCGCAACTCCTCGTCCGTTTCCTGTTCGAGGATTTCGCGCGCGCCCGCGAGATTCGCGGTGGTTTTTTTATAGAGGCGGTAAACCGTGACGATTTTTTCGAGTTCGACCCGTTCTTTGTTGAGCTGCGCGTACTTGGCTTGATTGCCGTAGACTTCCGGGTCGGCGACCAGCCGGTTGAGTTCCTCGTAGCGTTCCTCAACCTCGTTCAATTTAGTGAACATCGGGTTCGTCCCTCATTCCGGCCGGCCGGCCGGCCGGCTATTGGATTTCGCACGAACCGCCGCGGAAAAACAATTCGGGCGTTCCGAGATCGGCGACCGCCGCGGAAAAATCGTCAAAAACGATTTCGCTGCTCTCGCCCACCGGCGCGCCGTCCTGCAGTTGCTTTTCGCGCCAGAGGCATTTTTTCAGGCTGAGAATCGAAATTTCCAGCATGTCGTCGGTCGGCCGGCGGGTGGTGATTTTCTGCGTCATCAGTCCGGGCCAGACGGCGGCGTGGAGCAGCGGATTGCGCGGGTACTTGGCCGCCAGCCGGATCAACTCGTAGGAAACGCCGGAGATCGGCAAGAGGAGCGGCAGCTTGATGGCGATGTACACCAAATGGCGAACGATCTTGGGCAACTCCGCCAATTTCGGCATGAACGGGAAGAGCAGCGAAAACAGCAGAATGCTCGACAAGAGCACGACGATCAGGAAGCTGGTGCCGCAGCGCGGATGCAGCGTCGATTGCGGCCGCACGTTCGCCAGCGTCAATTCCTGGCCCTGGTCGAAGGTCGCGATCGCCATGTGTTCGGCGCCGTGGTACATGAACGTGCGGCGGATGTCCTTGAGAAAGCTGATGCCCCAGATGTAGAGCAGAAAGACCGCCATTTTGATTACGCCGTCCACGAGGTGGAACGAGACCATATCGACGGTCAGTTCCCGGCCCAGCAGGACGCCCAGGTAAACCGTCGCCAAATGCGGCAGCACGACGAACATCGCCATGGCCATGGCCAGCGAAAACGTCACGGTCAGGGCGATCGACAGATTGCTGAGCGGTTTTTCGGGTTCCGGCGCGGCTTTCTCGGCGGGCGGCTCCGCCGCGCCGGCGGCCGCGGTTTTCTTTTGCTGCTCCTTGAGCTCTTCGCCCTCGGCGTAGATTTTCGCGGAGAAACTCAGCGCGCCGATGCCGTTCCACATCGATTCGATCATCACGATCGCGCCGCGCAGAAACGGCTTGCGCAGAAACTTCCAGCGGTCCCACAGGCTGATCCAGCGGTCTTCCTTGAGAACGATCCGGCCGTCCTCGCGGCGGCAGACCACCGCCATGCTGTTGGGCGAACGCATCATGATGCCTTCCAACAGCGCTTGTCCGCCCGCGCGCATCGGCTCCGGTTGCTTGGCTCCCATGTCGGCCGCTCCCTACGCTGATTAAACAAAACCCGCGTGCCGCACAAACCGGCACGCGGATCGATGAAGTCGCGACGCTATTGATTTTGGGACTTGTACGAGTCCTTGTACTTCTGCTTGAACCGTTCGACGCGGCCGGCGGTATCGATCAGCTTCTGCTTGCCGGTGAAAAACGGATGGCACATGTTGCAGATGTCGATGTTCAGCTCGGGGCCGCGGGTCGAATTGGTGATGAATTCGTTGCCGCAGGCGCACTTCACCTTGGTTTCCGTGTATTTCGGATGAATACCCTCTTTCATGATCTCTCTCCTTCCAGCCGGCGCCGGCGTTGTACGGCGCACGAACGAAGCAGCCCTATATCATGTTTTGTCCGGGTTTTGCAACCCCGTTGAAAAAGCCCCGGCGTGGGCCGGGGCGGGAAAATCCTTTTTGCCGGGAGGACTTACACCGGGCTATTGATTCATCAGCTCCATGAAGTCGGCGTTCGACTTGGTGCCCTGCATCTTGTCGAGCAGGAATTCCATGCTGTCGATCGTGTTGAGCGGGCTCAACACGCGCCGGAGCACCCACACCCGCTGCAAGGTGGATTGCGCGAGCAGCAGCTCTTCCTTGCGGGTGCCGCTGCGGTTGATGTCGATCGCCGGGAAAATGCGGCGGTCGGCCAACTTGCGATCCAGGTGGATTTCCATGTTTCCGGTGCCCTTGAATTCCTCGTAAATCACTTCGTCCATCCGGCTGCCGGTATCGACCAGGGCCGTCGCGATGACCGTCAGGCTGCCGCCTTCCTCGATGTTGCGCGCCGCGCCGAAGAACCGCTTGGGTTTGTGCAGGGCGTTAGCGTCCACGCCGCCGGAGAGGATCTTGCCGGAATGCGGCACCACGGTGTTGTAGGCGCGCGCCAGGCGGGTGATCGAATCGAGCAGAATGACGACATCGCGCTTGTGCTCGACCAGCCGCTTGGCCTTTTCCAGCACCATTTCGGCCACCTGCACGTGGCGGGTCGCCGGTTCGTCGAAGGTGGAGGAGATCACTTCGCCGCGGACGCTGCGCATCATGTCGGTCACTTCTTCCGGGCGCTCGTCGATGAGCAGCACGATCAGAATGACTTCCTTGTGGTTGCGCGCCAACGAATTGGCGATCGCCTGCAGCAACATCGTTTTGCCGGCTTTGGGCGGCGACACGATCAAACCGCGCTGGCCTTTGCCGATGGGGCACAAGAGGTCCATGATCCGCATGGAGTAGTTGTCGGCCTCGGTTTCGAGGTGGACCTGCTCCATCGGATACAGGGGCGTCAGGTTGTCGAAGAGGATTTTGTTGCGCGCCTGGTCGGGGTCTTCGTGGTTCATCGCCTCGACTTTGAGCAGCGCGAAATAGCGTTCGCCCTCTTTCGGCGGCCGGATCTGTCCGGCAATGGTGTCGCCGGTGCGCAGGTTGAAGCGCCGGATCTGGCTGGGGCTGACGTAAATATCGTCGGGGCCGGGCAGATAGTTGTAGTCGGGCGCGCGCAGGAAGCCGAAGCCGTCCGGTAGGATCTCGAGCACGCCTTCGCCGTAGATCAGGCCGTTGCGCTCGGTATGCGCTTGCAGCAAGGCGAAAATCAGGTCTTGCTTGCGCATGCCCGTGGCGCCCTCGACGTTCAGCTCCCGGGCGAGTTTCAGCAGCTCGTTGATCTTCTTCTTTTTGAGCGTCTTGAGGTTGATTTCCTCTTTCTTGCTCGAGGATTCACCCTTGCCCTTTTCCTCTTTTTCGCTGGGACCGGCTTCGTCGGCCGGCGGCTCAATCTTCTCTTTCAGGTTTTCCTCGAGATCCGGACCATCTTCGAACAGATCGTCAGCCATTGGTCACTCCGTTTGCTGTTACCTGCGAATACTCGGCGAAAGCTTTCACCGGCATCGCCGCGATCAATGGTAATTGGCCTGGGTATTCAAGACCAAATTATTGAAGCCTTTGCTTGAAGCTGATGCCTAGGAGCGAATCAACCGTTTTTTCTGTTTCGCTTATCAATCAATCAGGGGTTCAAGCTTAATCGGAAAAGCACACTTCAGGCTTGTATGGCGAATTATTGTAATCGCTCGCGGATTTTGTCAAGCACTTTTTCGTAGTGCCGTCAAGAGTTGCGAAGCACGGCGGAAAGTTGCCGTCCGGCGCGTCCGCCCGACCGCCGGTGCGAAAAAAACCTTTCATCTTCGGTAGTTGGACCGACTATCTCCACCGCCTCGGACTCCAAGCCCGCGCCAAGCAGATCGTTTAGCGCCATCAGGCGCAAATCGAGATGCGGTTTTCGGCGCCTGTCCGGCCAGATCACCCCGCCCAATTCGGGTCGTTCGCGGAGAAATTCGGCGGCCAGCGCGCGATCCACTTCATAGGCTCGCGGACCGATCGCCGGGCCGATCGCCGCCACGATGTCCCGCGGTTGGTAACGGAAAGCGCCGGTAAACCGTTCGATCGCCCGGCCGATCAACCCGGCCCGCAACCCGCGCCAACCGGCATGAATGACCCCGATCGCGCCACCGTCCCGCGAACCGAAAAGAATCGGCACGCAATCGGCGGTCAAAACGCCGATCGCCAGGCCGACCTCGTCGGTAATCACCGCGTCGCCTGGCTCGCCGCGCACCACGCCCGCCACCGGATGACGCACGCGACACACTTGGTCGCCGTGAATCTGCTGCGGCAGATACAGGCCGACTGCCCGCAGATCGGCCAGCACGCGCCGCTCGTTTTCGGCCAGGGCCGCTGGGGAGTCGCCCACCTGAGCGCCCAGATTCAGCGACGACAATTCACCCGAGCTGGCGCCGCCCACGCGGCCGTAAAACACGCCGGTCAAGCCGGCGGCTTCCAGCAAGGCGCTTTTCCATGACAACAATTCAGTCATGTGGATATCCCATCAGATTCAACAACGGCTGCAAATCCATGGGGACCGGCGCGGTGAACGCCAGCCGCGCTCCGGTCGCCGGATGGTCGAATTCCAGGTGGCGCGCGTGCAGCGCCGGTCGTTGCAGAGCCCGGCACGCCGCCCGCAAATCCTCGTCGGCGATGTGTTTGACGACGCGCCCACCACCGTAGGTTTCGTCGCCGGCCAGCGGCCAGCCGCTTTCGGAACAATGCACGCGGATTTGGTGCGTGCGCCCAGTCAACAGGGTGCAGGTGAGCAGACTGACGCCGCCCCGGCTCGCCTCGACCCGGTACAGGGTCGTCGCCGGACGCGCCTTCGCCGTGCGGCTGCTGATCTTTTTTCGTTCGGTGACGTGACGGCCGATCGCCAGATCGATCCGCCCTTCTTTCGTTTTAGGTTCGCCGATGACGACCGCCAGGTATTTTTTCGTAACCGTGCGGCCGGCGAACTGCCGTTGCAGTGAATGCGTGGCGGGGCCGGTTTTGCCGATCACCAGCAGACCGCTGGTGCCTTTGTCGAGCCGGTGCACGATGCCCGGCCGGTCGTCCACCTTTTGATCGGCCAGTTCGGGAACGTGAAACAGCAAGGCGTTCACCAGGGTGCCGTCCGGATTTCCCGCCGCCGGATGCACTACCATGCCGGCCGCCTTGTTCACCACCAGCAGATGTTCGTCCTCGTAAACGATATCGAGGGCCAGTTCCTGCGGCACCAGATCCATGGTCGGTCGCGGCGCGATCGCCGCCTCGATCCATTGCCCCTCGCGTAGCGCGGCGGCGGGTTTGGCGGCGTGGCCGTCGACGGTCACGCACCCATCCTTGATCAACTGCGCCGCGCGGCTGCGCGACAGCTCGGGCAACAGCAGCGCCAGGGCGTTGTCCAGGCGCCGGCCGGCCAGCGCGGCGGTCACGGCGAAACGGTGCGTTTCCATGCGGGCTATTGTATAGGATGAAGTCGGCTTCGCGCCAAGCGGGATTTCCCGCCGGATGAAAAAACGCGGGCCGCTACTCGCCGGCGGCGTTCAACCCTTGCATCAGCGCCAGCAGAAAATCGCGGTTGTCGGCCTGGGCATAGCGCATTTCCCCGCCCAGGCGCGAAAAACTCTTGTTGTATCGCAGGTAATAGTCCGGATTGTTTTCCGGCGGTTCGCCTTGCGACCAATCCCAGCGCGAAGGCGCCAGATCGACCACCGCGATGAAGTGATCGCCGAACGGCGCGCTGGTCTGCCGGGCCAAGTTGTAGGCCATCGACATCGACTTTTCGAAAATCATCGGGCTCATTACCGCGCTGCCGATCGACAGGTAGACGCCGCCGTCGATCCGGCCGACCGCCGCGGCGAAGGTCAAGAAATCGCGCTGCGCCGTCCGGCCGATCGCGGCGCCCAGATTCGCCGGATGGTTGTAGATAATGTCGTGACCGATCATCGGATGGCCGGTGAACGGAATCCCCGCCGCGAAGGCCTTGGCCTGCACGCTCCAGGAACGGAAGGGATGCGGAATCTCCCAGCGGCCCGGCGCGAGATCGAGCCGGCGCACGATTTGCAGCAAATCCAGCGCCGCCGCCGCCCGCTCCGGATCGTCCAGCAGCCGGGCCCGCGCTTCCGTTGCCAACTGTTCGGCGGCCGGAACCGACAGGCCTTCGTGGTGGATCAGCGCGCCGACCGATTCGCCGTAGCCCATGCCCTCGTAAGCGCCGACCGCCAGCGCCAGGTTCAGATACAGACCCGTTTCGCGCCAGTTGCCGAATTCGCCGCGCGACACGCCGCCGCGCACGTCCTCGCTGGTCGCGCCCTGGAAAGCGATTTCCCAATCGTGAATGACGCCGGCCCCGTTCGTGGCCAGGTGCGTGACCCAGCGCCGCTCCAGCAATTCGTTGAGCACCGGCGCCAGGCCGTTTTTAATCGTATGCGCGCCGAACGACAGCATCACCGGCCGGCCGTTCGCCAGGGCCCGGCGAATGCGCGTTACCGACTCGCCGACCAATTCACGCGCGACAGGCGACAGCTCGGGCGGCCGATCGAGCGTGACGGCGTCGCGGGGGATGAGTACCTTGTTGCGCCGCTCGGCGAGCGGTTTCATTTTCACCAGCGAGCGATCGAATTGCGGGTACGGCACGTTCTTTCTCCTTACTCCGCCACGTTGAGAAATCGGAGCAGCGCGGGCAGTTGCGAATAATCGGGAATGATCAGGTCGGCCCCGGCCCGCACCAGGCGGGCTCGTTTCGCCTCGTTCAGGCCGAAGCGCCGCAGTTCGTCGGTGGCGACGCCGATCGCGTAACCCCCGCGCTTGTGGGTTTCACGGATTTCCACCGGCCCGTCGCCGATCGCCACCAGCCCCGCCGGATCGCCGATTTCGCCGAGGATCCGTTCGATGACCAACCGCTTGGCCTCGTGACGCACGTCGCCGACCGCGCCGTAGATCGCGCCCGCGAACAAGCCGGCGTAACCCAACGCTTCGGCCTCCGCGACGACGTCCTGTTCGTCCGTACCGCTGGCCAGGTAGAGCCGGACGCCGGCGCGGCGCAAGGCCTCCAGCAGGCGGACGGCGTTTTTCACCGTGTAGTCGGCCAGCGAAAGCTCCGCCGCGTCGAACTTGGCGATGCGCCGCCGCACCACCGCCAGCAGCGCGTCGTTGTAGATTTTCTTGTAGCCGTGTTCGTCGAGCACGTCGGCTTCCGGCACGCAGCCGAATTCGCGCACCATGCGCGCCAGGCCCTGCATCTGGGCCAGCGTCTGGATGCCGGTCGATTTGTCGATGAAATCGCGGACGCGGTCGACGACCCGATGATAGAGCGAATCGTCGGCCGATTCGTAACGCGGGCCGAGAATCGCCCGGATCATCATCGGCTCCATGATCCGTTCCCAACCTTCGCGCAAGGTCGAGATCGTGCCGTCGTGGTCGAAGATCACATGCGTGACACGCGCCGGGGGCCGGCGGTCGCCGACCACCTCGAATTCCGTCCCCGGCAGATAGCGAACCCGCCGGATGTCCTCCGCCAGTTCGGGCCGATAAACGTAGTCGGGATCGGCGCCGGCCGCCAGAATTTCCGCCGGCGTCGCCGTGCCGGTCTGCCGCCACTTCTGCACGGTGACCGACGCCACGAGGTTGCCGAAGGTCGCCGCCTCGAGCACCGTCGCGCCAGCCGCCGTCGCGGCGGCCACGCCGGCCAGCAGCGAATCGCCAGCGCCGACCGGGTCCACCTTCCCGAAAATCTGAATGCCGGGAATTTCGCCGAGCCCGGTTTCGTCGCCGACCACCAGGCCGCGCGGCCCGCGCGTGACGAACACCGGCCGGCGATGCCGCGCGAACAACTCGCCCGCCGCGCGTTTCGTGTCCTCGAGCCGAATCCGCGCTCCCTCCGGATACGCCGCGCCGATCAAGTGCGCCGCCTCGCGATCGTTGATCTTCAGCCACGCGTCCGGGTAGGCCTCGCTGTGATGCCGGCTGTCGACGATGAACCGTTTGTCGGGCCGCGCCCGCATCAACGCGGCGAGTTCGCGCCGCAGGCGTTCGGTATGGATCCCCTGCGCGACCTGCTCGTTGACCACCACCAGATCGAGTTCGTCCAGGCGGGCGGCGAGCGCCGCGATCAGCCGGGCGGCGGTCTCGTCCGGCAGCCGGTTGAAGTTGCCGAAATCCAGGCGGTTGGTTTCCTCGTCGTTGCGGTGCGGCTTGATGTAGGCCGGTGTGGCCCACTGCCGCGCTTCCTCGAGCAAACCGTCCGTGACGGTGCCGGCTTCGGCGAGCAGCCGGCGCAATTCGCGGCCCCACGGGTCCGCGCCGCCGACGCCGAAGGCTTCGATGCGCCGGCAGCCGATGGCCCGCAAGTTGTTGACCACGTTGCCTGCGCCGCCCAATTCGCAGCGCTGTTCGGCCACGGGTTGCGTGGGCAGACCCGTTTCCAGGGAAAGCTCCGCCGCGCTCGGATCGAGAAACCAATACACGTCCAGGCAGAAATCGCCGAGAACGCCCAGGCGCGTCCGCTCGATCCGCGCCAACAGCTCTTGCAACCTCGGCAAGGCCAGCCCCGCGAATGATGGTTCGGTCATCGCCGCTCCGGCAAAGGTGTGTAATGGATACTTACGGCAGACGCGGGCGAAAAAAAAGGCCGGTATGACACCGGCCGGAAATTTGGTGGTAGAGGAGGGATTCGAACCCTCGACCTAGCGGTTATGAGCCGCTCGCTCTAACCAGCTGGGCTACTCTACCAAGAGAACGAAGATTGTATTGACCGGCTTTCGCTTGTCAAGGGTATGGACGGCCGGATATTTTGCCTTCGGGCGACGATCGCCGACGGTTACAAATCGTATTTTTTCAACATCCGGTAGAGCGTGTGACGGGAAACGCCGAGCAGGACCGCCGCCTTGCCTTTGCGGCCCTTCGCCAGTTGCAGCACCTGCTTGACGTGTTCCTTGTTGAAGTGCGCGATCGACAGGTCGCCGGCGGACAGCGTCGGCCGCGGGTCCGGCGCCACCGGGACGACCGGTTGCGTCCGGTCGGTGATCGGCGCGGGCGCGCTCGGCACACGCGGTTCCTGAAGGGAGCCGGCAAAGGTTTGAAGTTCCGGCGTCAGATCGCCGATAACGATCAGCTTGTCCGACGCCATGATCGCCGCGGCCGTGACGGCTTGCTTCAACTCGCGCACGTTCCCCGGCCAGGAATACGCCTCGAAAACCTCGTAGATGCGCGGCTCGAAGCCCTCCACCGACAGGCCGTTTTCCCGAACCGTCTGCCGGAAGAAGTACTTGGCCAACAGCGCGATATCCTCCTCGCGTTCGCGCAGGGGCGGCAGCGGGATGAAAAAACCGCGCAGGCGGTAATACAGATCCTCGCGAAAGCGGCCGTCTTTCATGTCCCGCGCCAGGTTGCGATTGGTGGCCGCGATCAGGCGGATGTCGACCTGGCGCGAGCGGGTATCGCCTACCGGCAAAATCTCGCCGGTCTCCAGGGCGCGCAACAGTTTGGCCTGGCTCGCCAGCGACAAATCGCCGACCTCGTCGATGAACAACGAGCCGCCGTTCGCCGCTTCCATCAAACCGATTTGATCCTTGAGCGCGCCGGTGAACGAACCCTTGCGATGGCCGAACAACTGACTCTCGAACAGGCTGTCGATCAGTCCGGCACCGTTTACGGCCACGAACGGTCCCGCCGCCCGCGGACTGATTTGGTGGATCGCCTTGGCGACCAGGTCCTTGCCCGTTCCGGTTTCGCCGACGACGAGCACCGGGCTGTCGTAACGCGCCATGCGCTGGACGGCTTGAAAGACCAACTGCATCGGCCGGCTTTTGCCGACCATGCCGTGGTAAAGGTAATTCTGCTTCTCCCAGGCCTCGAGGACACGCGCCTGCTGCTTCAACTGCCGCCGCTCGAAAATATGGGTGACGATCGCCAGCAATCGCTCGCCCTGCACGGGTTTTTCGAGGTAATCGTAGGCCCCGTATTTGATGGCGCGAACCGCGTCCGCCACCGAATTGGAACCGGTCAGGATAATGACGTCGATTTCCGGATCCCATTGCTTGGCTTTGCGCAACAGGGCGATGCCGTCCATGCCGGGCATCCGCAAATCGGAAATCAGCAGATCGAACGGCTGTTTTTCCAGCAGCTTGACCGCGGCCTCGCCGCTTTCGGCCGCGACGATCTCATGGCCGCTTTTTCGAAACAGCCGCAGCAATGCGGACCGGATCTGGGAATCGTCGTCAACGACCAGAATGTCGTTTTTCATCGCCATCAACCACTACCTTCCGTCTCGGCGAATCGAATGCACAAGATCCGTCGAGCGCTCTCCGTCTCATATGATTAAAGTCGGCAGCACCCGGGAAGGGATAAAGCAAAGTCGAGTGCGTGCCTGCAATAATAAATGCGCGGATTTGCGACAAAGGCGCGCCTTTTGTCGCACCAGCGCCCGCCGGCCGCGCGTGCGAAACCCCCGCAAAATAAAATAGTTCATTATTATCAATTACTTACGAATTGGCATGCCACTTGCTAATTATTTTGGCGTATGCACTAGGAGGTCGCCATGAAGTACACAACCCAGGAAAACCCAGACAACATACTGATCATTCGGATGATCGAAAGAGATCTCTTCACCCACCAACCCGAATGTTTCGAGAAGGAAATATTGGCTCTGATCAAGATCGCCGAAGGGCGGCTGGTGTTCAACTTTTCGCAGCTCAATTCGTTCGATTCCAACCTGCTGCGGGTGCTCACCTCCGCCTTGAAAGAATCGCTCAAGTACCCCTGCGGCGATATCAAATTGGTCGGCCTGAATTCCATCATGCGGCACATCCTCCACCTCAGCCATCTGGACTGTGTGTTCTGTCATTACGAGAGCGAGGCCGACGCCGTCACGGCTTTCCAATCGCCGGCCATCTCCGAAATCCTGCACCGCCATTCGATCGATAACTGAGCCTCGAGCTCATTGGAGGAGCCGTTGTTCATTGGTCGTTTCTTTCCTTTGGCCCCGCCGGACTTTGCGCTATGATGAACAATTCGAGAACGAAATGAAGATCCTGTTTTTACAAAACATCTGGCGGGAATATTTCGGCGTCATGCACCTGGGCGCCGCGCTGCGCGCCGCCGGCCATCAGGTTTTCGTGCGCATCGAACCGACTCCGGACGGGGTGCGGCGCGCCGTCGCGGAAGTGCGCCCGCGGGTCGTCGGATTTTCCTTCACCCACTGCGAGCAGCAATACGCCCTGACGGCGGCGGCGGCAGTCAAACGAGCCGATCCTTCGATCGTGACGCTCGCGGGCGGCCCGCATCCGAGCCTGCATCCCGAATTGGCGCGGCGACCCGAAATCGATTACCTGTGCCGCGGCGAAGGCGAGGCGACGATCGTCGAACTGGCCGCGCGGCTGGAACGCGGCGCCGCGGCGGACGACCTGCCGAACCTGGCTTTTGGACGCGACGGCGCTCTGGTGGCCAATCCGGTCCGGCCGCTGCTGGAAGAATTGGACGAACTGCCGCTGCCCTGGCGCGAGGGCTATTACCGCTATTCTTTTCTGCGCGACAACCCGGTCAAATATTTTTTCACCGGCCGCGGGTGCCCGTTTCATTGCTCGTTCTGTTTCAACGCGGCGTTCGCGAACCTCTATCCCAACAAGGCGCGTTACGTCCGGCATTACGGGGTCAACCGGGTGCTGATGGAACTGCATGAGGTCAAGGCCCATTGGCCGATGAAGCTGGTGCGGTTCGAGGACGACATTTTCACCCTCGACAAAGAGCGGCTGTTCGCCATTCTCGACCGCTATGCACGCGAAATCCGTCTGCCGTACCTGGTTTATCTGCGAGCCGGCGAAAGCGAGGCGGTGATCCGCCGACTGGCGGAAACGGGTTGCCGGACGGTGCTGTTCGGCGTGGAAACCGGCGACGAAAACCGCCGTAACGACCTGCTGGACAAGCGCGTGTCCAACCGGCAAATCATCGAAACCGCCGAGCTGTTGCGGCGCTACAACCTGCACTTCTTCACCTCCAACATCCTCGCGCTGCCCGGCGAAACCTGGGAGAACGCGCTGGAAACCGTGCGGCTCAATCAGCGGATTCGCGTCCGCGATGCCTGGTGCAGCGTTTTTCAACCGTACGCCGGGCTGCCGGTCACCGAACGGGCGATCGCCGACGGACGGCTCGATCGCGTCGACGACGCAATGGTCGGCTTCAACACCTTCGCCGACAATGCGCTGCGCAATCCGGATGGCCGCCGCATTTTCAATCTGCACAAATTTTTCTATCCCCTGGCGCGCTGGCCGTGGCTGGAAAAAATCGTCCTGCCCCTCACGCGGCTGCCCGCCAACCGGCTGTTTCACTATTTATTCGTCGTTTTTTACGTTTACAGTTACCGCCAGCACACCGGCGTTTCCTGGCGGCGAATCGCGCGCGAAGGCGTTCACTGGTTCCGGCAATTTCTTTCGACGATGGGCCCGGAGAAATGAGCGACTTTTTCGAAGACAGCCCCCTTTGCCGGCGGCAACGCGAAGCCGATCCGCCCTTGCCGCGCGTCGTGCAACTGGAACTCACCGCCGACTGCAATCTGCGCTGCCGCTTTTGCCCGTTGCAAAGCGAACCGCGCGAACGGCGCGCCGAAGCCCGCCGCATCGAACCGGACGATCTGCGGACGCATCTGAAAACGCTGCTCGAAAACGCCTACGAGGCGGAGTTGACCGGCTTCGGCGAAATCTTCTGTCACCCGCGTTTGCTGGACATCCTCCGGCAATTGAAAAGCCACCGGCTGACGATCAACGCCACCAGCAACGGGACCTTGTGGACCGCGGAGATCCTGGAAGCGCTGGTCGGCGAAGAGCTGCTCGATTTGATTTGCGTTTCGCTGGATGCCGGTTATCCCGAGACCTACGCCCGGTTGCGGGTGGGCGGCGATATGGAAAAGGTTTTAGGCAACCTGCTTCTACTCGATAAGATCAAGCGCTGGCTGGGCCGGGACAAGCCGCGCCTGCACCTCAGCTTCATTTCCACGCGTGAAAATCTGAACGAGCTGCCCCTGGTGATCGGGCTGGCCAAACGGGTCGGCGCCGAGAAGGTGATCGTGCAAGGCTTGTACGAAAACGAATCGATGACCGGGCAGAGCACCGCCGGCGCCGACGAGGAACAGCCGGTCTTCGCCACCGCCGCCGCCGTGGCGCGCGCCAACGAAGTCCGGCTCGAATTCTGGTATCAAAGCCAGGCCGCGCGACCGCTGGCCGGCGCCGCTGAAAAAGTGCAGATCACCGCGCCGCCCGCCGCCCGTCGCCCGCTCGTCAAACAGTGCGGTTACCCGTGGGAGCGGGTTTTCGTGAAATCCGACCTGACCGTTCAAGCCTGCGCGACGGTTTGGGAAAAGCTGATCATGGGCAACTTGCGGGAATCGACCATCGAGGAAATCTGGCGCGGACCCCGCTACCGCGAATTGCGCGGGCGGCTGGGCGGCACGGCGACGCCCGCGGAATGCCGGCCCTGCCCGACCAAACCGTGGCGCGTGCCCCGGTATGACTTCGAAATTTCCGAACACCTCGAATTCGGCGATCCGACGCCGAGCCAACTCGGCACGGGATTCTACGAGCCGGAGACCGACGAAACCGGCGGCGCCTTTCGCTGGTCGAGCGGCGCCTGTTCGTTTTTCCTGCGCAACACCAACCGTCCTTTTCTGGAACTGCGTCTCGCCGCCCATCCCCAGGCGCCGGATCTGCCCTTTGTCTTGCGCGTCAACGGGGTCGCGATCGATCTCTTTACGCCGCGCGAACTGATCGATCTGCCGACGCGCTTCGCGTTGCCGCCGTTTTCCGAAGAGATCCTGACGATTGGCATCGAGCCGGCGGCGGTCTACACGCCGGACCAGTTGGGCGTCGGCGGCTCGCGCCGGCCGCTCGGCCTGCTGTACTATAGCGCCGCTCTGACCGGCGACCCGGACCTTTGCCGATCGAGGATATCGACAACCGACGACCAACTCGCGCGCGGTTTCTTTCCGCCGGAAACGGCGCTGGGCGCGGGCGCGCGTTGGACCGGCGGGCGGTTCTCCTTCGTTCTGCCGCGCGCCGGCAACGAGTTGCGCCTCGGCGTCCAGACCGTGGCCGCGACCGCCGGAAGCGCCCTGACGGTTTTCGACAACGGGGAATCGTGCGGTCGTTTCACGCTGCCGGAAAAGCCCGGCCCGCACGAACTGCGCGTCCCCCTCGCCGCGCCGGTCCTCTGGCATGCCGTTCAAGTCGTCTGCGAAAAAACGTGGCAGCCCGGCGAGCGCGATCGGCGGCGCCTGGGCGTGCTGTTTCGCGGCGCGTCGCTCCGGCGCCGGCGGTGGCGGCGATGACGACGGATTTTCTGGAGCGGCACCCGCTCTGGCTGGAGCACCACGGCGCGTCCGATCTGCCGTTTCCCGATACGGTGCAGCTCGAGTTGACGGCGGCCTGCGATCTGCGCTGCGTCATGTGCCCGTTGCCGCACGAAAACCGGCACGGCACCGGACGCGAGACCATCGAACCGGCCGACCTGGAACGTCTGCGACAGCCGCTGGCCGCGGCCTCCGGCGTCGAACTGACCGGTTTCGGCGAAATGCTGTGCCACCCGCGCCTGCTCGCTTGCCTGCGCTGGTTGCGAGCGCGCAAGCTGGCCGTACACGCGACCACCAACGGTAGCCGTCTGACGAGGGAGATCGTCGACGCCTTGACGGCCGAACACCTGCTCGACGTTCTGTGCGTCAGCGTGGACGCGGCCACCGCGCCTACCTACGAACGGATCCGCCGCGGCGGCAATTTCGCCGTCCTGCTCGCCAACCTGGATTACCTGGCAAAGCGCCGCACGCCGGCCAACCCGCGTTTCTGGTTGAGTTTCGCGGCGCTGCGCGACAACCTCGACGAATTGCCGCGCTTCATCCGCCTGGCTGCGGATCTTGGCGCCGAGCGGGTCATCGTCCAACACGTTTTCACGGGCCCGCATTGCGCCGGCGCCGGCTTGTCGCTCACCGACGACCTGGTCATCGCCCGGCTGGAGGAAGCCCGCCAAACCGCGGCGACGCAGCGGATCGAGCTCGACTTGCGCAATCCGCCGCGCCAAGGCGGCGACGGTTATCGGCCGGGCCTGATCAAGGATTGCGCTTTTCCCTGGCGCCATACGTTTCTCAAGGCCAACGGCCGCGCCGCCGCGTGCGCCATGGTGTGGGAGGATTTGGACTTCGCCGACTGGCGCGACACCGACTTCGCCACGATCTGGCGCGGCGACGCCTACCGGCGTTTCCGCCTCGCCATGGCCGCCGGCGACCCGCCACTACCGTGCCGGCGTTGCCGCTATTTCGGCTGGCGCGAACCGTTGCCGCTCAAGGAATGCGGTCCCTCGCTGACCATGGACCCGCGCGAAAGCGGCCTTTTGGGTTGGGGTTGGCATCCGGCCGAAGCGGACGCCGCCGGGCGATCGTTCCGCTGGTCGCGCGGCCGCGGCGCGTTTTTTCTGCGGCCCGGAAACGGCGTCATCCTGGAAATCGACGCCATTACCCACCCGCAGGCACCGCATTTCACCGGCGCGATCAAAGTCGGCGATCGCACCTTCCCGTTCGACCGCCACGATTTCTGGGGCCGGCCGTTGCGCCTGCCGCTTGGACCACCGGACTCGGACCTGGTCCGCATCGAGTGGGAATTGACGGACACCTGGAATCCGCTCGACCTGGGAATCGCCGGCCCGCGGCGCCTCGGTCTGCTGGTTTACGGCGCGCGCGCGACCGTCGAACCGTCAACGCTTCGTTCGATCGCGAACGTGGCTTCGTCGAGCGGGCAGCTTTGCCAAGGCTGGTTGGATCTGGAAACATCGGCCGGGCGACCGGCCCGCTGGATCCGCGAGCGGGCGGATTTGCTGCTCGCCCCCGCGGCCGGCCGCCTGTTCGTGGACGCGCTGACGCCGGCCGGTTTGTCCCCGCGGCGGCTTGCGGTCGTGCTCGACGGCGACGCGCTGGGCGCCCAGCCGGTGCCCGGCGACGGGCGCTGGCATCGACTGACCTATCCGGTCGCGAAAAACATCACCGGCGAAGCGGCGATCGTTGTGCTGACGGTGGAAGGGGCAAGCCCGGCCGACGGCGACGACTTGCCGCATCCCCGGCGGTTCGGCGTTCAGGTGGCGGAAATCGGGTTGGCGGACTAGTCGGCCGGTTTTTCGGCCAGCAACTCGTTGACCATGGAATAGAAGTGTTTGTCGTCCCAGTTGCGCGGGCCGATGAAACCCTGCCGGATGATCCCCCGCCGGTCGATCAGGTAAGTGGTCGGAAATCCGGTGATCTGGTAAGCCAGCGCCGTTTTTTGGGACGGATCGTGGAAGATCGAAAAAGTGAGCGGTTCGACCGCGCGCGATTTATTGAAGTCTTCGACGAATTTCTTTACTTCCTTGGTTTCCGACTCGTCGCACGACACGGCCACGACGCGAAAATCGGGATTGCCGTCGAATTTCTTGGCCAGGTCCTGGATGCTAGGCAATTCCTGGACGCACGGTTTGCACCAAGTCGCCCAGAAGTTCAGGAAAACGACCTTGCCCTTGAGATCGGCCAGCGAGAGCTTGGCGCCGTCCAGGCCGGTGACCTGAAAATCGGGAGCCACCGAATTTTTACCGGTGACGCTTTTACCGCAACCGTAGCCGCCGCCGAACACGGCCTTGAGCATGAACAGCGCCAACACCGCGAAGACCAGCAAGTAGAGCCGAAAATCCGCGTACCAGGGCGTCGTCGCGCCAGCCGATTTATTTCGTTGCTCGTTCATGATCGTGCCTTTCGCCAATAAAAACAGGGCAGAGATTGAAAGATCCCTGCCCCGCTATTCTATCACGAACCCACGCAACAATCGCTATTCGGTTTTTTCTTCCTTCTCGGCCGGCGCTTCTTCCGGCGCGGAAGCTTCCACGGCCGCCGGTTCGGCGGTTTCCGCGGCTACCGCTTCCTCGGCCGGGGCTTTTTCGGCCTTGGCCTTGCCGCGGCGCGCGGCGGGCTTGGCCTTGGGTTTGGCCTTCTTTTTGGCCGCGCCCTTCTTTTCGGCTTCGCCTTCCTCGGCGGCACCCAGCAATTCGATGAGGCTCACCGCGGCGCCGTCGCCCCGCCGATAACCCACCTTGATGATACGGGTGTAACCGCCGGGCCGTTCGGCAAAGCGTTCGGCCAGTTCCTCGAACAACTTCTTGACGGCCGCGCTTTCGCGAATGAACGACAACGCCTGGCGGCGCAGATGCAACTGCCTCACCGCGGCGTGCGGGTCGCCGGCCAGGCCGAAGGCCCGGGCGCGTTTGCCGAGGGTAATCATCCGCTCGACATAGCGACGCAGTTCTTTCGCTTTTTCGTCCGTCGTCTTGATCCGCTCGTGAAGAATCAGACTGGTCGTCATGTTGCGCCACATCGCCGTGCGATGGGCCGACGTCCGGCTGAATTTACGTCCGCGTTTGAGGTGACGCATCGTTCCCCTTCCTCGTTATCGCTATTCCGCCTGTTTTTCGTCGGGTTCTTCCGGATATTGCCAGCTCGGGATTTTCATCCCCAGGGCCAAACCCATCTCCGACAAAATTTCCTTGATTTCGTTGAGCGACTTCCGGCCGAAGTTCTTCGTCTTGAGCATTTCGGCTTCGGTCTTCTGCACCAACTCGCCGATGTAGCGGATGTTGGCGTTTTTCAGACAATTGGCGCTGCGCACCGACAGCTCCAGTTCCTCGACCGAACGATTGAGATTTTCGTTCAGCGATTCGTCTTCTTCCTCGATGATTTCCTCGTAGACTTCTTCTTCCTCGTCGAAGTTGATGAAGACGGAGAACTGTTCCTTGAGCACCTTGGCCGCCACGGCGATGGCGTCTTCCGGTTTGATCGAGCCGTCGGTCCAGATTTCGAGGATCAACCGGTCGTAGTCCGTGCGCCGGCCGACGCGCGCGTTGGTCACCTGATAGTTGCAACGGACGATCGGGCTGAAGTTCGCATCCAGCATGATCGTGCCGATGGGCACTTCTTCCTCGACCAGGTATTCGGTCGGCACGTAGCCGCGACCGGCGCGCACTTCCAGTTCCATGTTGAGCACCGCGCCCTTGGAGAGGGTCGCGATGATCTGGTTGGCGTTAAGCACCTGGACGTTGGGATCGCCGCTGATATCGCCGGCGGTGACTTTTTTCTCGCCTTTGACGTTGAGCCGCAGCTTCCGGGTTTCCGGCGTGGGCATCGCCAGGCGGACCTGCTTGAGGTTAAGGCAGATGTCGGTGATGTCTTCCTTGATGCCCGGCAGCGTCGTGAATTCGTGCGCCGCGCCCTCGATCTGCACGGAGGTGATGGCGCAGCCTTGCAACGTGGAGAGCAGCACGCGCCGCAACGCGTTGCCCAGAGTGGTGCCGAAGCCCCGCTCCAGCGGCTCGACGATGAACCGGCCATAATTCGCGACTACGCCTTCGCCGACGATCCGTTTCGGACGGATGAGATCACGCCACACATGGTACATTGTATCAACTCCCAGTTCGGGTTGATGATTCCGGTGTTATTTCGAATACAATTCGACGATCAGCTTTTCGTTGATCGTGCCGCCGATTTCCTCGCGGCTCGGAATCGACTTGATCTCGCCCTCGAACGCTTCGGGACGGATTTCCAGCCAGTTCGGGATCGGACGGCGAGGCAGCGCGGACAACGCTTCGGCGATATGCGGGATCTTCCGGCTACCTTCGCGCACTGCAACCACATCGCCCGGTTTGACGACATAGCTGGGAATGTTGACTTTGCGACCGTTGACTTGGAAATGGCCGTGGCGAACCAGCGACCGCGCCTGGCGGCGGCTGGCGGCGAAGCCCATGCGGTACACCGTGTTGTCCAGGCGCCGTTCGAGCAAGCCCAGCAGGTTGTCGCCGGTGATGCCCTTCATCCGTTCGGCGCGCTGGAAATGCAATTGAAATTGACGCTCCACCAGGCCGTAAATCCGCTTGGCCTTTTGTTTTTCACGCAACTGGGTGCCGTAATCGCTGGTCTTGCCGCGGCGTTGCCAATGCACGCCCGGGATCTGTTCCTTGCGCCGTTCGAAGGCGCATTTATCGGTAAAGCAGCGTTCACCCTTCAACATCAGCTTCTCGCCTTCGCGGCGGCAGAGACGGCAAGCAGGTCCGGTATATCTTGACAAGGTCGTCCTCCTTAAACGCGCCGACGCTTCGGGGGCCGGCAGCCGTTGTGGGGTATCGGGGTCACGTCGCGAATCAGCATGACTTTGAAGCCGCTGTTCAGCAGACTACGCAGGGCGGCTTCGCGGCCGGGCCCCGGCCCCTTGACGAGGATGGCGAGTTGTTGGACGCCGTGCTCGATGGCGCGTTTCGCCACGTCCTCGGCGGCCATCTGGGCGGAATACGGCGTGCCTTTGCGGCTTCCCTTGAAGCCCTGCGAACCGCTGCTGGCCCAGGCCAACGTATTGCCGGACGGATCGGTGATCGTCACCACGGTGTTATTAAACGTGCTCTTGATGTGCGCGACGCCTTGCGGCACGTTTTTCTTCAGCTTCTTTTTCGCTCCGCGCTTGGGAGATGCCATCGAAAACCCTCCAGAAATTACTTCTTCTTACCTAACGCACGGCGCGGCCCTTTGCGCGTGCGGGCGTTGGTGTGCGTGCGCTGGCCGCGCACCGGCAGACCACGGCGGTGACGCAGGCCGCGGTAGGTGCCCAGGTCCATATGCCGCTTGACGTTCATCTGAACGTCCTTGCGCAAATCGCCTTCCACCTTCAACTTGGAATCGATGATGCGACGGATCTGCGCGACTTGCGCGTCGGACAACTTACCGGCGCGGATCGATTCGTCGATTCCGGCTTCCTCAAGGATCCGTTCCGCGGTCGTCCGGCCAATGCCGTAAATGTACGTCAACGCAATGACGACCCGTTTTTCGTTGGGGATGTCGACACCCGCTATACGTGGCACAGCAAACCTCCTGCTATCCTTGGCGCTGCTTATGCTTGGGATTTTCGCAAATCACCCGCAATACGCCCTTGCGCTTGACGATCTTGCATTTGTTGCAACGTTTTCTCACCGAAGCCTGAACTTTCATCACCTTACTCCTCAACGGCCACCCGCCGCCGGCGGCGCCGCAACGTCGATCTCACCTATTTGGCCCGGTACGTGATGCGGCCCCGGCTCAAATCGTACGGGGAAAGCTCCACCGTCACCTTGTCTCCCGGTAAAATCTTGATGTAGTGCATCCGCATTTTACCGGAAATGTGGGCGAGCACCTGATGGCCGTTTTCCAGCTCGACCCGAAACATCGCGTTCGGGAGGGGTTCAATAACCCGGCCTTCTACTTCGATCGCGCCATCTTTCGCCATGCGGTTCCTTACAACTCCAGTTGAGATAAAATCTCGGGCCCATTTTCGGTAATTAATACCGAATGTTCAAAATGGGCCGCAAGGCTACCATCTTCCGTTACCGCCGTCCACCCGTCATCCAACACCACTACCGACCAATCGCCGGCGGTGACCATCGGTTCCAAAGCCAGGACCATGCCGGCTTTCAGCCGCGGACCGGCGCCACGCCGACCGTAATTCGGCACTTGGGGCGGCTCGTGCGGCGCCTCACCGATTCCGTGGCCGACGAAATCCCGGACCACGGAAAATCCGTGCGTTTCCACGTGCGCCTGAACGGCGGCCGAAATATCGCCCACCCGGTTGCCGACGTGCGCTTCGGCGATCCCCTGGTAGAGGGACTCTTCCGTGACGCGCATCAACGACAGCGCCTGGTCGGTCATCCGACCGATGCCGAAGCTGATTGCCGCATCGCCATACATACCCTCGAAAACCACCCCGTAATCGATGCTGACCAGATCGCCTTCCTTCAAGATCCGTTTCGCGGATGGAATTCCGTGAACGATCTCCTCGTTGAGCGAAATGCACAGGCTGCGCGGGTAACCGTACAAACCCAAAAAGGCCGGTTTCACCTGGTGCCGCTTGCACAAGTCCACCGATTGCCGGTCGAGATCCAACGTGCTCATGCCGGCGGCGGCGCCGTCCCGCAAAGCCACCAGAATCTCCGCCACGATGCGGTTGGCCTTGCGCAGGCGCCGCACCTGGTCGGGGGTCTTGAGAGTAATGACCTGACTATTCAAAGACCGCCGCAATCCGCTTGCCGATTTCGTCGACAGCGCCTACTCCGTCGATCGAACGGAGCAGGTTTTTCTTTTCGTAATAGACGATCAGCGGCGCGGTCTGGCTGTGATAGGTCGCCAGCCGCTGGCGAATCGTCTCTTCCTTGTCGTCATCGCGAATGATCAGGGGCTGGTGCCCGCAACGATCGCACACGCCCGCCACTTTGGGGGGCATGGTTTTGACGTGATACATCGCCCCGCAATTGGTGCAGGTCAGCCGGCCGGTCAGCCGGGCGACCAGCGCCTCGTCGGGAACGACGATGCTGATCACGTGATCGAGCTTCTCGCCGCGTTCCGCGAGCATCTTGTCCAGCGCCTCGGCCTGGGCCACGGTGCGCGGGAACCCGTCGAACAAATAGCCGTTGCGGCAATCGGCCGCTTGAATCCGGTCGCGGATGATGCCGACGATGATCTCGTCCGGGACCAGCTTGCCGGCGTCCATGAAGGATTTGGCCTGTTTGCCCATTTCGGTTCCGGCTTTCACCGCGGCGCGCAAGATGTCGCCGGTGGAAATCTGCGGGATGCCGAACCGAGTCGTCAACGCCTTGGCCTGGGTGCCTTTGCCGCCTCCCGGCGGACCGAGTAAAATCATCCGCATCGGAATTATCCTCTCCGTCCCTTGAATTTGCCCTTACCGCCCAGGAAACCTTCGTAATGCCGAGTCAGCATGTGCGACTCGATCTGCTGAATGGTATCCAGGGCCACGCCGACGACGATCAGCAGCGAGGTGCCGCCGAAATAAAACGGCACGTTGAACTGCGCGATCAGGATCGTCGGCAACACGCAAATCGCGGAGATGTACAGGGAGCCGCCGAAGGTGATCCGGGTCAGAATCCGATCGATGTAATCGGCGGTCGGTTTGCCCGGCCGGCGGCCCGGAATGTACGCCCCGCTCTTCTTCAGGTTATCGGCCACGTCCACCGGGTTGAAGGTAACCGCGGTGTAGAAGTAGCAGAAGAAGATGATCAAGCCGACGTAGATGAGGTTGTAGAGCAACGCGGCCGGCTGCAACAGTTCGTGCAGTTTGACCAGCCACGGATTGTCGAAGAACTGCAGGATCGTCGACGGGAACATCAGGATCGAGCTGGCGAAGATCGGCGGAATGACGCCGGCGGTGTTGATGCGCAAGGGCAAAAACGTGCTCGCGCCGCCGTAGATTTTGCGTCCGACCACCCGCTTGGCGTGCTGGATCGGAATTTTGCGCTGGGCGCGCTCGACGTAAATGATGAAGCCCATGACGGCGACCATCACGACGATGATCGGCACCATCTTCAGAACGCCGCGGCTTTCTTCCCAGGCCTGCTGGCCGAGGCGGACGATCGCCACGGGCAGGCGCGCGATGATGCCGCCGAAGATGATCAGACTGATACCGTTGCCAATGCCGCGTTCACTGATTTGCTCGCCGAGCCACATGATGAACGCGGTGCCCGACGTCATGGTGATCATCGTCATCAGCCGGAACGCGAGGCCCGGATTGGTGACCGCGCCGGCGCCCAGCATGCCGTTTTCCATCGCGTAGGCGATCATATAGCCTTGGAAGAGCGAGAGAACGACCGTGCCGTACCGCGTATATTGGGTAATCTTGCGCCGGCCCAGCTCGCCTTCCTTGCTCAGGCGTTCCAGGTAGGGAATCACCACGGTGAGCAATTGCAGAATGATCGATGCCGAAATGTACGGCATGATGCCGAGGGAGAAGATGGAACCGTGTTCCATGGCTCCCCCGGAGAACATCGAGAACATGCCGAAAATCGTGCCTTGCCGTTCGGCGAACCAACGCGAGATCGCCGCCCCGTCGATACCGGGAGTCGGCACCATGCACCCGATACGGTACACGGCCAGCATCGCGAAGGAGAACAGCACGCGCCGTTTCAGCTCCGGGATTTTGAAAATATTGGAGAAAGCGCCTAACACCGAATTCTCCTCAATCCATTACTGGAGTTGTTCGAAAGTGCCCCCGGCCGCCCGGATTTTCTCTACGGCTTCTTTCGAGGCTTTATGCGCTTTGACGGTCAACGCCATGGTGATTTCGCCGTCCGACAAAATCTTGATCCCGTCTTTTGCGATTTTTTTCACGAGCTGCCGCTGCTGCACACTTTCCGGATCCACCACCTCGCCGGCCTGGAACTTCTCCACCAGCTCGCGCAGGTGCAGGATCGTGTATTCCTTCCGGTAAATGTTGCGGAAGCCGCGCTTCGGCAAGCGGCGGATCAAGGGCATCTGGCCGCCTTCGAACGACGGGCCCTTGGGGCCGCCGGAGCGGGCGTTCTGACCCTTGTTGCCTTTACCGGCGGTTTTGCCCAAACCCGACGCCTCGCCGCGGCCGCGACGCTTGGTGTTTTTCGTCGCCCCGGCGGGGGGATGCAGGTTGCTCAGGTTGGTCGTCATGCCGACACCTCCTCCACTTTCAGCAAGTGGATGATTTTCTTCACCATGCCGCGGACGCAAGGATTGTCCGGCAGTTCCACGGTCCGGTGCATTTTGCCCAGGCCGAGGGTCCGCAGGATGACCCGCTGCTTTGGCGGACAGGCGATGCCGCTGCCGGTTTGCGTAATGCGAAGTTTGCCGCTCATCGAGGCTCTCCTGCTATTCCGTCTTGGGTTCGTCGTCCAGGCTCGCGCGGGAACGCATGTACTCTTGGGGCCAGCGCAGGCGCTGCAGCCCGTCGATCGTGGCCTTGACCACGTTGTGGGCGTTCCGCGAGCCGAGACTCTTGGTCAAAATGTTCGAGACGCCCGCCGCCTCGAGCACGGCGCGCACCGCACCACCGGCGATCACGCCGGTGCCTTCGCCGGCCGGCTTGAGCAGCACGTGCGCGGCGGAGAAGTCACCGACCACCGGGAAGGGGATGGTTCCGCCGTCCACGATGGGGACGCGGAACATCGACTTCTTGGCCCGGTCGATGCCTTTGCGGATCGCTTCGGGCACTTCCGCCGCCTTGCCGATCGCCACGCCGACCCGGCCCTTGCCGTCGCCGACGACGACCAAGGCCGAGAAGTGGAAGCGCCGGCCGCCTTTGACGACTTTCGCCACGCGGCTGATGTGCACCACCTTATCAATAAATTCTTGCTCTTCTTCGCGGAACGGACGATTGAATTCGGGCATTCGCGCTCTCCCTAGAACTCCAGGCCGGCCTCGCGGGCCGCATCGGCTACCGCTTTGATCCGTCCGTGGTACAAAAAGCCATTGCGATCAAACACGACGGCCTTGTGTTGTTGCGTCAGCAACCGTTCGGCAATGAGTTTACCCACCGTTTTGGCCTGACCGACCTTGCCCTTTTCATCGGCGGGCTTGGCGTAACCCTTGTCCAGGCTGCTGGCCTGGGCGATGGTGGCGCCGGTGGAGTCGTCGATGGCCTGGACGTAAATGTGTTTATTGGAACGGAACACGCAAAGGCGCGGCCGTTCGGTCGTTCCGCGCACCTTCCGCCGAACCCGGCGTTGACGTTGCTCGCGCGGCGTCAGATTTTCCTTCTTATAGGACACGACGCGTCTCCTTCTATCCTTAACCGGAGGTCTTGCCTTCCTTACGACGAAGCACTTCTTCCGTATATTTGATGCCCTTGCCTTGATAAGGTTCGGGCGGGCGCACCTTGCGCACAATGGCGGCGAATTCGCCCACCTGTTGCTTGTCGCTGCTCTGCAACACGATGTGGGTGTTTTTGTCGACCCGCACGGTGATGCCCTTGGGGATCGCGACTTCGACGGGGTTGGTGAAGCCGACCGTCAGGGCCAACTGGTCCCCTTTGACCTCGG
Source organism: Myxococcales bacterium (assembly GCA_012517325.1). Taxonomy (NCBI): domain Bacteria; kingdom Pseudomonadati; phylum Myxococcota; class Myxococcia; order Myxococcales; species Myxococcales bacterium. The sequence goes on from JAAYVF010000046.1 coordinate 56,963, forward strand.
CGCGCCAACCGACGCCGTTGATATCCAGTTCGCGGGTATAGCCCTGGGTCACCCCGACGACCATGTTGTTGATCAGGGTACGAGTCAGGCCCTGCATGCTCGATCCTTGGCGGCCTTCGTCGACGCGCTGCACGAGCAAGTGGCCGTTCTCTTCCGCCACGCGGACCTCCGGCCGGTGTTCGTAGGTCAAACTGCCGTTCGGCCCGTTGACCACGACCCGGTTGCCGGTGATCTGCACCTTCACCCCTTTGGGGATCGGGATTGGTAATTTGCCGATTCGACTCATCGTCGTCGCTCCAGTGTGCTAAGGCGTTACCAAACTTCCAGCAGCAGCTCGCCGCCGACGTTCAGTTCTTTCGCTTTTTTGCCGGTCATCAAGCCTTGGCTGGTGGTCAAAATGGACACTCCCATGCCGCCCAGCACCGCCTGCACGTCCTGGCTGCCGACGTAGCGTCGCAGGCCCGGTTTGCTCAGCCGGCGGATCTGGGTGATGCTCGGGGAGCCATTTTCCCGATAACGCAAATAGATTTTCAACATGCCCTGCTGACCTTCCGGGGTCACGCGAAACGCTTTGATGTAGCCTTCTTCCTTCAAGATCTTGGCGATGGCTTCCTTGATCTTGGAATTGGGCATCTCCACCAAATCGTGACGAGCCCGGTTCGCATTACGAATGCGAGTCAACATATCGGCTACGGGATCAGTCATCACCATCGTCGGTCTCCTTGTCTACCAGCTCGCCTTGACGACGCCCGGTAGTTCGCCCTGTAACGCCAACTTCCGCAAGCACAGGCGGCACATGGCGAACTTACGATAATAAGCCCGCGACCGGCCGCACAGCGGGCAGCGGTGATACGCGCGTACCTTGAATTTCTGCGGGTTGGTGGCGCGAATACGAATCGATTTCTTGGCCACGGCCTTCTCCTTATCGGTTCCGGAACGGCACGCCCATCAGCTTCAACAGGGCGTAACCTTCCTCGTCGGTCTTCGCGGTGGTGACGATCGTAATGTTCAATCCCCGGATCTTGTCGATCTTGTCGTAGTTGATCTCGGGGAAGATGATCTGTTCGCGAACGCCCAGCGTGTAGTTGCCGCGGCCGTCGAAGGCCTTGTCGGGCACGCCGCGGAAGTCGCGGACGCGGGGCAGCGCGATACTGACGAGCCGATCGAAGAATTCGTACATCCGATCGCCGCGCAGGGTGACGCGCACGCCGATGTTCATGCCCTCGCGCAACTTGAAGTTCGCGATGCTTTTGCGGGCCTTGGTGATGACGGCCTTCTGACCGCTGATCGCCGTCAGTTCTTCCATCGCCGTGTCCAGAACCTTGACGTTCTGGATCGCCTCGCCCAGGCCCATGTTGAGGATGATCTTATCCAGGCGGGGCACCGCCTCGAGATTCTTGTAACCGAACTGTTTGACGAGTTCGGGGATCACCGTCTGCGTGTAAATGTCTCTTTGCCTAGCCGCCATGGTTCACTCCCGCTCTAGTCCAGGTGCTCGCCGCAATGCCGGCAGACGCGCACTTTGGTCTTGTCCTGCAACAACTCCATGCGAACCCGGGTCGGCTTGTTGCACTTGGGGCAGACCAGCATCACGTTGGCGATGTGGATCGGCGCCTCGCGCTCGACGATGCCGCCCTGCTGATTGGTTTTGCTCGGCCGGGTGTGGCGCTTGATGACGTTCAGGCGCTCGACCACGACGCGATTTTCCTCGGGCAACACTTTGAGCACCTTGCCGCGCTTCGCCGCGTTGTCCATATTGCCGCGTTCCTTGCCGGCAATGACATGCACGGTGTCGCCTTTTTTAATGCGGAGCTTGTTGCGCTCTTTCTCTTTGGCTTGTGCCATTGCCGTCTCCTACAGAACTTCCGGAGCCAGGCTGATGATCCGGTTGAAGCCTTTGGTCCGCAGTTCGCGTGCCACCGGGCCGAAGATGCGGTTGCCGATGGGTTCCTTCTGCTTATTGATCAGCACGGCGCTGTTTTCGTCGAAGCGGATGTAGGTGCCGTCGGGACGCGCGACCCGCCGCCGGGTACGAACGATCACCGCCTGCAGCACATCGCCCTTCTTCACCTTGGCGGTCGCGATCGCTTCTTTGACCGAGACGACGACGACGTCGCCGACCCGGGCGTATTTGCGCTTCGAACCGCCCAGCACCTTAATCGCTTCCAGCTTGCGAGCGCCGGAATTGTCCGCCACGTTCAGGGTGGTGTTCATTTGGATCATGGTGAGGCCCTCCGCCTTAATCCGCCCGTTTGACGATTTTCACCAGGCGCCAGCGTTTGTTCGCCGACATCGGGCGACTTTCGACGATTTGTACGGTATCGCCCATTTTGGCCTGGTCGAGTTCGTCGTGCGCCATGAATTTCTTGCTGCGACGGATATACTTCTTGTATTTCTCGTGCTGGAAGAAACGGTCGACCAGCACGGTAATGGTCTTGGTCGCTTTGTCCGAGACCACCACACCCTGCAGCACCCGGCGATTTCCCCGTTCGTTTGTCTTAGGCATTCTTCTTCCCCTGCAAATCCAGCTCCCGGCGCACGGTCTTGATCCGCGCGACATCGCGTTTCACCTGGGTCAGGCGCGATGAATTCTCCAACTGCCCCGTAAACATCTGAAAACGCAAGTTGAACAATTCCTGGATCAGATCCTGTTCCTTGGTCGCCAGTTCTTCCGGCGACAGCTCGCGCAAATCCTTAACCTTCATGGTGCCCCTCCCGCATGACGAAACGGGTCTTGATCGGCAACTTGTGGGCGGCCAGGCGGAACGCTTCCTTCGCGGTTTCCTCGGTCACCCCTTCCATCTCGTACAGGATCCGGCCCGGCATGATGACCGCGACCCAGTATTCCGGAGCGCCCTTGCCCTTGCCCATGCGGGTTTCCGCCGGCTTCTTGGTCATCGGCTTGTCCGGGAACAAACGGATCCAAATCCGACCGCCGCGTTTGATGAACCGGGTCATCGCGATACGAGCCGCCTCGATCTGGCGGGCCGTCAACCGACCGCGGTCCAACGCCTGCAGGCCGTACTCACCGAAGTTCAAGCGATTGCCCCGATAGGCTTCGCCTCTCATGTTGCCCTTTTGCTGCTTGCGGTACTTAGTCCGGCTGGGCATCAACATGGCGCATACTCCTCATACTCACGAGGTGACGACGTCACCGTGATAAATCCATACCTTCACGCCGATGATGCCGTAGGTGGTTTTGGCTTCGGCGAATCCGTAATCGATGTCGGCCCGCAGGGTGTGTAGCGGCACCCGGCCTTCGCGATACCATTCGTAGCGGCTCATTTCAGCCCCGCCCAACCGGCCGGAGGTGGAAACGCGGATGCCCTTGACGCCCATCTTCATCGCGTTGCCCACGGCCTTTTTCATCGCGCGGCGGAAGGCGATGCGCCGCACGAGCTGGTTGGCGACGTTCTCGGCCACGAGTTGGGCGTCGACGTCGGCGCGGCGGATCTCCTGGATCTTGATGTAGATCTCCTTGCCGAACATCTGCTGCAAATCCTTGCGCAGCACTTCCACCTCGGCGCCCTTCTTGCCGATGATCACGCCCGGGCGCGCGGTGTGGATCGTCACGTCGACCTTGTTGGCACGGCGTTCGATTTCCACCTTGCTGATCGCCGCGTGGCCCAATTTTTCTTTAATATATTTGCGCAGCCGCAGATCCTCGTGCAGGTACTCGGCGTAGCGGTGGCTTTCCGCGTACCAACGGCTGTTCCAGTCTTTGGTGATCCCGAGTCTGAAACCGATCGGATGGGTCTTCTGTCCCACGACGCACCTCGTTTAACGTTGATCCAGAATGACGGTTACATGGCTCATCCGCCGCAACTTCTTGTCGACCCGGCCGCGCGCGCGCAGCCGGATGCGCTTCAAGGTCGGGCCGCCGTCGACGATGACGTTTTTCACGTACAGCGCATCGACGTTGACGCCTTCCTTTTGCTGGGCGTTGGCCAGGGCCGAGGCCATGATTTTGTAAATTTCCGGGGCGCAGCTATGGCGCTTCGAAAATTTCAACAGTTGCAGCGCGACGCCAACCGGTTTGCCCTTGACCTGCGCCGCCACCACGCGTCCCTTGAAGGGAGAGAACCGCAAAAAGCGGCCCTTGGCGCGAATTTCGTTGGTTTCCATCTTGCTCACTCCGCTCCTTTACTTCGCCTTGCGGTCACCGGAGTGTCCGTGGAACGTCCGGGTCGGCGAAAATTCGCCCAACTTGTGTCCGACCATGTTTTCCGTGACGTACACCGGAATGAACTTTTTGCCGTTGTGGACGGCGAAGGTCAGACCCACCATATCCGGAGTAATGGTGGAACGCCGCGACCAGGTTTTGATCACCTGCTTCGAGCCGGTCGTCCGGGCCCGATCCACCTTTTCCATCACGTGGTAATCCACAAACGGTCCTTTTTTCACGCTGCGGGGCATGCGCAAGCCTCCTTACTACTTCCGACGCTTGACGATGTACTTACTGGTCGACTTGTTTTTCCGAGTCTTATAACCCTTGGTCGGCACGCCCCATGGGGTCACCGGGTGGTTGCCCTTGCCGCGGCCTTCGCCGCCGCCGTGAGGATGGTCGACCGGGTTCATCGCCACGCCGCGTACGTGGGGGCGTTTGCCGATCCAGCGCTTGCGGCCCGCCTTGCCGGTCGTCAGGTTGCTGTGATCGATGTTGCCCAACTGACCGATCGTGGCGTAACAATTTTCGTGGATCCGCCGCATTTCGCCGCTGGGCATTTTCAGCAGTACGTACTGCCCTTCCTTGGACAGCACCTGGGCGTAGGAGCCGGCGGAGCGCACCATCTGGCCGCCCTTGCCGATTTTCATTTCCACGTTGTGGACCCAGGAACCGTCGGGCACGTTCTTCAAGGGAAGCGCGTTGCCCGGCTTGATGTCGGCGTGTTCGCTGGCGACGACTTGGTCACCGACCTTCAATCCTTGCGGATGGAGGATGTAGCGTTTTTCGCCGTCTTTGTATTGCAGCAGGCAGATGTTGGCGCTGCGGTTCGGATCGTATTCGATGGAGACGACCTGGGCCGCGATGTCGCGCTTGTCGCGTTTCCAATCGATGAGGCGATACTTGCGCTTGTGACCGCCGCCGCGCCACCAGATCGTGATGTGGCCGTGATTGTTCCGGCCGCCGCTTTTCTTCAGCGACTCCACCAGGCTGCGTTCGGGCTCGGTGCGCGTAATCTCGTCGAACGAGGAGGTCGCCAGGTAACGGCGTCCCGGACTGGTCGGTTTATACCGCTTGATACCCATTTCCCTACTCCTTACACGCCTTCGAAGAAGTCGATGGTGTCGCCTTCGCGCAGGGTGACAAACGCTTTCTTCCACTTCGGGGTGTAGCCGATGTGGCGGCCCAACCGCTTGCGTTTGCCGTTCACCAACTGCGTGCGCACGGCGTTGACTTTGACGTCGAACAGCTCTTCCACGGCACGGGCGATTTCCACTTTGTTCGCGTGGACCGCCACTTCGAAGACGAGCTGATTATCCGCTTCCTTGGCGACATTGGCCTTTTCGGTGACCACCGGCCGCTTGATGATTTTGTATGATTCTTTCATTGCGCCAGCGCTCCTTCGATTTTCGCCAAGGCGCCCTTGGTCAGAATGAGGTGTTCGAAGTGGAGCAGGTCGTAGACGTTGAGGCCATCGACCCGCAGCACCTTGACCCGCGGAATATTCCGCGCGCTCTTCTCGACCACCTCGTCCTTTTGTTCGATGACGAACAAACCGCTCGTCACGCCCAGGGTGTTCATGAGCTCGGCGAAGCGGCGGGTTTTGATTTCCGGCATCGACAGATCGTCGAGCACCAGCAGCTTGCCTTCCGCCAGTTTCATCGACAGCGCGCTCTTCACGGCCGCCCGCCGGACCTTCTTCGGAACCCGGTAGCTGTAATCGCGCGGCAGGGGGCCGAAGATGGTGCCGCCGCCGACCCGGGTCGGGCTGCGCCGACCGCCGGTCCGCGCGCGGCCGGTGCCCTTTTGGCGATACAGTTTGATTCCCGAATAGGCCACTTCGCCACGGGTTTTGGTGCTGACCGTTCCCTGGCGGCGCATAGCGGTTTGTTGGCGGACCACTTCCCAGAAGAGATGGTCTTTTACCTCGTTGTTGAACACGCTATCGGGCAGATCGACCTGGTCGACCTTTTGATTCTGCATGTTGAGGACGTCACATTTAGGCATCTGTCCGCCCCTCCTACGCCTTGACGCTTGGATTCACCGCGACGAGGCCATTTTTCGCGCCGGGGATCGCGCCCACGATGAAGATCAGGTTCTTTTCGGCATCCACTTGATAGACGCGCAGTCGCTGGGTGGTGACGCGCTTGTTGCCGAGGTGGCCGGCCATGCGGCGGCCCTTCGGGACGCGGCCGGGATATTCACTGGCGCCGATCGAACCGGGTTCGCGATGGTTCTTGGAGCCGTGAGTCATATCGCCGCGGGAGAAGTGGTGCATATGGACCGTACCGGCAAACCCCCGGCCGATACTGCGCCCCGTCACATCGACGATGTCGCCGGCGTTGAATTGGGTGACCGTAATCGCCTGGCCGACGGTGAAGGCGTTCGGGTCGGCGACCCGGAATTCGCGCACCACCTTGAAGCCGGTCTTGGTTTTTTCGCCCAAGACGCGTTTGAACAAACCGGCTTCGGGCTTGGTCAATTTACGGATGTCTTTTTCTTGAAAGCCGACGCTGATCGCGTTGTAGCCATCGGTTTTCACGGTTTTGATCTTCAGCACGACGCACGGGCCGGCTTCGATAACCGTCAGGGGATGGCGAACCCCGGCGTCGTCAAACACCTGGGTCATGCCCTTTTTGATCCCCAAGATCCCGGTTGCCATCGGTTCTCTCCCGTCAGATCAGTTTGATGTCGACGTCGACGCCCGCGGACAATTCGACCTTGTTCATCGCGTCCATCGTCTGTTGATTGGTGTCGAAGATTTCGATCAACCGCTTGTGCGTGCGCACCTCGAATTGTTCACGGCTCTTTTTATCGACGTGCGGAGAGCGCAACACGCAAAAACGCTCAATGCGGGTCGGTAAGGGAATGGGGCCGCTCACCTTGGCGCCGGTGTTCTTCGCCGCGAGGGCGATTTCCCGGGCCGACTTGTCAAGCAGCTTGTGATCGTATGCCTTCAACCGTATCCGAAGTCTCTGTCCTTCCACGGCCGGCTCCCCTTCTTAGTTACGCCAGAATTTTAGTGACCACGCCGGCGCCGACGGTCCGGCCGCCTTCGCGAATCGCGAACCGCAGGCCTTCTTCCATCGCAATCGGCATAATCAGTTCCACGCCAATATGCACGTTCTCGCCCGGCATGATCATTTC